>CAYYMM010000165.1:0-7305 GCA_964472395.1 uncultured bacterium
TCGCCGATATGACTCGATCCAACATTTCGGTGAATCGAATCAGTCCATCCACATTCCTGTTTTTTGCCTCCCTGACTGTCGTTCTCTGTATTGTCGGGTTCGTGGAACAAAATACCTTGAACGGTAAGTTTGTATCCGATGATTTTGTGATGATGAATCGAGCGCCTCATCTTTCGGTAGCGGATATCTTCTTTGGCAATTGGTTGGGTGAACATGCACATAGCGGATTCTATCGGCCGATTACAACCCTAACCTGGAAGTTCAACTACGGACTCTTCGGGACAGACGGAACTGGCTATCACGCGACGAACATTCTGTTACATCTCATGATGATCGTCCTCCTGACAATCTGGATTAATCGTTTCGAGAACAACCGTTATATTGCCCTGACGGCTGGCGCGATATTCGGCATGCATCCGATCACAACGGAGGTCACGGCTTGGGTATCAGGTCGAACAGACTCTGTTGCTGGAGTATTCTATCTGGCTGCATTAGTGACTTTCTACGCGAAAGACAGCACGCAAACGATCGGTTACAGGCGCCTGACTTTGGCACTCTTCTTCGCTGCTCTGGCGTTTCTTTCAAAAGAAATGGCTTACACATTGCCGCTTGTGATCTTCTTTTTTGCGCTTCCACCCCAAGGCGCCACTATTCGATCAGCGCTGCTTCGATCCTGGCCCTTCTTCGCGATGCTGCTCGCTGTGCTTATCCTGCGCTATCTCGCAATCGGATCGGTCATCGGGGGCTATGGTGAATCGACACATCTCCGGGTCGACCAGACAATTCTCGATCATCTGCAAACCTACAGCAACTGGTTGATCGCACCCATGACTCTCTCATTCAAGACCGGATCGACGATCTGGAAAACGCTGATGAGTCTCCTGTGGATCGCGTTTCTCGCCATGCTCTTCTCCGGAACTTACCGCCCTGCAGCACGGTGGATACTCATTCTCATGCTGCCGGTACTGACTCTTTGCCGCGAACAATACCTATATCTACCCTGCATCGGATACGCTTGGTTACTATCCAAACTTCTGCATGATGAACTGCTGCGCCGACGGACCATAACTCGGTTGTCAATCGCCGCGCTTGCGCTTTGCGGATTATTGATTTCTTACGGAATGAAGGTCAATCCCGACAATAACGCCTGGGTTATGACGGGACGCATCGCGGATAGAATTCTCGAAACAGTCCGGAACAATCATTCGCTTCTACCCGACTCTGCACGAATCGTTTTAATCGCTCCACCGATCAACCATCAGATCGGAACGGGTGTCTTCCAGACCGGAACAGAGGATGCATTTCAGTTTGTGTACGATGATCGAGACGTACGAGCGACATGCCGAAGTTCACGCGAGGAATTCAAGGACTTCGATCCGAACACCGATATCGTGATATTGATCTCTAAAAATGAAATATACGACCTCACAGGACTCTATCCGGACTACTTCCTGTCATTTTCAGCCATCGGTGCTCCTGTCGTCCCGGCAGTGTTCACGTCGGATTCAGTTCCTGTCTCCATCGTCCCGACTCCTGTTAACGCCCATGCGATCGATCTCTGGAGTTGCCTCGCCAACAGTGTCGGCATGGAACAGGGGCATGTCGTAGCAGAAATCCGGGTTGAATTTGATGATGGTGAATCCGTGCATCATCTTCTTGAAGCAGGCGAAGGCACATCCGAATGGAGCATTGACTGGCCGGAAAACAGGGACATCATCAGGCATCGGCGTTCGCAGGCGGTTATGACTGTATTACGCGAAGACGATCTCACCTGTGAACGACCGTCTTCCCTGTTTCACGAGCGGATCGACTGGCACGATCGGCGAGTGATCAAAAAAATCATCATTATCCCGTCATTGCCTGCCGCCGGTTCAGATGGCGCAGGACCCGCGTTGGATATCAAAAGACTGTATGCAGTCCGATAATGTTGATCCAGCTACGAGGGATCTGCCACGTGTCCCATGAACAGCATACACCCCGTGGATGTCTCGCGAATCAGAAACATGAACGCATGATCCGCGCGAAACTCAGGAGCCGGCGGCCGCATCATGACCTTCTGCATCACGACGGCACTCGCAGCCGCGGCTTCCGTGCCCGCTTCGTTCACATCCACGAACGCCTTGTGCATCACCTTCGAGACAAACAGGTCGCGGGTCCCGTCCATGCCTGAAAAATCGGCGGATTGGAAGGCGTCCGTCATGCCCATTTTTATCAACGCGTCAGAAATATCTGTCGCCCCCCATGTGATCGTGAAAGTCGGCAACCCGACTCGAACCTCGACCTTCCGCAATCCACTCGTCCATTTAGACAGCGTTTCCACCGAAAGCGATGATTCGAGTTCGGCCAGTGCGCCCGCAGTTTTCGGCAGCAGAATGATCATGGACAGATCGTCTCCGGAATAGGGCAGCTCCAGAATTTTAACTGACCCCTCGTCCCGGAACCCGAATTCGCTCTTTTGATTCATCATCCAAACCGTCTTCGTTGAACCGTTTTCCAGAGTAAACGGTGCTTCCGCGGTGTCAGCCGGATTGAATGAACAGCTCCATCTCCCCTTGAAGTAGATGGCATTGGCGAGAACTAATCGGACGGCCGGCGACAGCGATCCGGGACCGATCAGATCCTTGATTTTCTCACGGGTCTTCTCCTCCACCCATGCGTTGATCCGCCGCGCCGCCTCATCCGGGTCGCCGCGATAATCCACCGGAGAGATGCTCACGCCATATCGCATCTGGAGGAGTGTGACGTAGTCCTTGAGAAACACGTGATCGTTCTGGGGCCAGATCGAGTTCGCAGTGATAAGTTCGACGAAACCCTTCGCCTGGAGTTCCCGGAATCGCTCGTCCAGCGCCTGGAAACCTGCATGAACCGCGTGGTTACCCGGAGAAAAGTGCATCACTTTCTCCATCTGGGCTGCTGTCTGACCCCGAGCGCCGCCATAAGCCATCGCCAAGGCGGCCGAGAGACTATAGGGTGAGACGAACAGGTTGACTTCGGTCGATCGGATCTGTGCGTACAGATCGACCGCAAACCGGTTGACTCCCGTGACGATGGCCGTAAGGTCCGGAGACGGTTCGACCGCGCAAGTTCGAGCGATCATGCCGAGCATGACAACAATAGCTACGCAAGCGGATATAATGAGTTTCGGGATCATGGAGCACCTCCTATCGACGTGTATTGCTTACCAGTTTAAAGCAGCGAGCGGGCACGGTGCAAATCAGGTCATCCGGTCGAATAGCCGCAGGACCACGACACCGCTGAGGATCAGAATGCTTCCCAGGATTTGCGCCGGGTTGAGCTGTTCGTGAAACCACAACCAGGCGATCACGGCGGTGAACACAGGCTCCAGGGTTGCGATCAGATTGGCGACGCCTGAAGGCAAGTGGACAAGACTCACGGTGTAAAGGCCATAGCCGAGCACCGTCGGGCCGGCTGCGAGCAAAAAGAGAATCAACCAGCCGTCTGTGCTGGTCCCGAGCCATAAAAAATCGGTGATCCGGGATGCTGTGCCCGGAATCCATCCGGCAGGGAGCAGATTGTAGACCAGCAGCATCGTCGTGGCATACCCGAACGTATGCAGCACCGTTGTCCAGGGGTTCAGTCCGCGCTGCGATGCCGCCCGACCGAGCAAGGTATAGATGCCGTAGCAGAACCCCGAGAATACACCAGTCATGATGCCGGACATGTTGGCCTGACGAACAGCCGCTTCCAGAGCATCGGACACCAGGACACACCCGGCAAGACCCAACACGACCGCCGCAATACGGACTCCGTTGAGTCGTTCGCCGAGAAACCACCAGCCGAGCAGTACGGTGAAGGCTGTCGAACTGTAGATCAGAACCGTTGCCACGGCTGCACCGTTGAGAGCCACCGAGTAGGTCCAAGCCGCATTGAGCACCGACAGTTCGAGTCCATAAACGATCAGAAAGGGAACGTTCTCCCTGGAGCTCCGGAGAATCACCGGCCGCACAACCAACAGGACTGAAAACAGAACGGTGAAGGCGAGCAGATCACGCCAGAATGCGAGGATCATGGCGGGCATGTGGTGATTGACCGTGAGATACCGGATGAAGATTGCCGTCAGAGAGAGGATTGCCGCACTCAGGAGCGCAATCGGATAGCCTCGGGCCGGGTTGATGGTGTTCGGTCGTTCCACGCGCCAGAGGATAGCGGAAAGCGCCGGGGAGCGCCAGCGGGAACAGATGGGAAGAGGTGCTTTCTTCGATCGGGAACGCCGGCACGGAGGCCGGCGCCACTCATCATCAGCTTTTTAGCGTGTTTCTTTGGGGATGACAGACCCGGACACTGAGCCTGTCGAAGTGTCCAGAAGCAGAACAACCCCATCGTCTCTTCCGGAGATGACAGACCCGGACACTGAGCTTGTCGAAGTGTCCAGGAACAGAACAACCCCATCGTCTCTCTCGGGGATGACAGACCCGGACACTGAGCCTGTCGAAGTGTCCAGGAGCAGAACAACCCCATCGAGACGCCTGGCGAATGAGAGTATCGGGGTTGCGTCTGGGTTCTCGCCTTCGCGGGAATGACGCGGCTTTGTGTCGTTTCACATGAGGATAAAAAAATCGGTGAAATCGGTGTAATCGATGGATGGGTCGGGTTCAGGGCAGTCGGCAGTTCGACGCGAGGTTACCGATAGGCTATAATGATGAAGTATGAAAGTCCTTCGAAGCGTTTTAGTTGTCCTGTTGGCGATGGTTGCCATGTGTGTTCTGAATCGGGTCGTGCCGCAAAGGCTGTCACATGCCAAGGCGTCCGCTTCTAAGACAACGACAAAACCCGATCTGCGTAAAATCCATGGTCGGATTCAGTTCGTCACGCACTTCGCGGATTACACGGTCAAGGTGGTCGATCACTTTCCGGATCTGAGAGTCAGAATCGTCGAGCATTTTGCCGATGAAGCCGGGGAATGGGAAATTGTCGACCATTTTCCGGATTACCGGATTCAGATTGTCGATCATTTTCCGGATTTTACCATACAGTGGGTCGAACATTTCCCCGGCGTCGATTAGTCACACGTCACCGCACAATCACCTCATTCAGAGTTATCGGCAGGTCGATATCGTTGCCGTCGTCGGATTCCTCGCCCTGAGATGAGGAGAATATCAATTACTGTTCGACGAGTTCGACGCGACGATTCTTCTGCTTCCCCGCCTCGGATGCGTTTGAAACAACCGGAGAAAGCGAACCGACGCCATATGATTTCAGGCGATCCGGCGCGATCCCATACCGGGTCGTCAGAGCCTGCGCCACCGCCTCGGCTCGTTCTTTGGACAGCTTCATGTTCGCATCGAACGTCCCGTCGCTGTCCGTGTGTCCGACAACGTACAATTTCAGACTCATGTTGTTCTTCAGCAACTGTGCAATCTCCGACAGGGCCGCGTCAGACTCAGGTTTGATATCCGATTTCCCAGTATCGAAGTAAATTCCGTAGATCGATACATGTCCGTTTGCGAGGATGTCATTGCCCATCGCCCTTGCGTCGGCCACGACCACTTGATCCATACTTTTCTTCTCGATGGTGGTCAGTCTGTACATCGCGTTATAACTTTTGACCTGGATCCAGATCTCGTTTCCATCCTTCGTCACGACAATCGTCGAGGCCTTGTTGAAATTGTCATCGAAGACGACCGTTCCCCCGATCTGTTTCAATGCATCCTGGATGTTCCTCCGGATCTTCAATTCGCCAGGCTCCTGAGCCCCTTTGTTCAATTTATATTCGATGTAGGTCTTCTTCCCTTCGATAACGACGGTCTTTTTATCCTTGTCATCGAACTTGTAACTGTCGAAATCACTGACTTTGTATGCCGTTATATGGAAATCCGGCATCCTTGTCAGCAATGAATGATCCTTGCTACCCTGCACATCTTCATCGATCGCAACGCCGATTCCGGGACAGAAGAGAATCACCATCAGGCAAAAAACTGGTAAACATGTATGTTTCATAAGCTTCCTTTCTCAATGACCCATTTTCAGTCCGACCTGACACCCGTCATCCGCCAGGACTCACGGGTTCCTGCCGCCATCTCCAGCTCCACAATCAGTTTTCCGTCCTGGACCGGCAGTCGCCGTTCCGTCCCGGCGGATCGTCCTGATGGACCCCGCGCCAGAACCACCTCCGCTGTTTTCAGTCCGGACACGATGACCCGCGCGTCGCAATCCGCCAGTCCCGGAACCTCGATGTCCATCTCCAGAACATCACCCCCAGCTCGAATCCTCCGGATGGCCGGGCCTGGCGAATCCACGAAAAGCCCCTCATCGATCAGGCGAATCCGGTGATCGAGTCCCGGGTATGGCACGAGCCAGTCTCCGTCCAGATCCGCTCCGATTGCGACACGACCGGTGCCCGCAAACGTCCCGAGATAGCAGCGTGCCGCCTTGAGATTCCCCCAGAGGCCCAGTCCGACGTCGCCGGTGAACTGATTCAGACCATAGTTGTCGCTGGACGGATCCGGACAGAAGCACATGCCGGCAAAACCGTCGGGCTGGACGCGCGCCCAGGACGTGAAAATGCCGGACAACCCGCTTGGCATGGGTTCATCCCGCTGATACCCCCGGTCGAAAGCCTCCAGAAGCGCCCAGCCGTTGAGCCCCGTCATGTAATGATGGCAGTTCTCACCAAAATCCGTGAAGCTCTCGTACTTCGGAATCGTTCGAACCGCGTCCCACCATCGTTGATCGGAGTCGTTCCAGAACCAGCACGGCCCCTGCCCCCGCCCCGCTTCGATCACGTCCAGAACCTGCTGCGACAGTGCTTTTGATGTGCCGACAAAATCGCGATAAAAGAAGACGGATTCGTATCCCGTATTGTCGAAGAACAACTCTGAACCAAATGGATATGCGGGATCTTCAGACCAATACGCCGCCCATCTCCGGATCTCGGTCTCGACAGCTTCCGCATCGCTCTCCCGGTCATGCCGCCTCAGCAGTTCCGGCATGAAGGCGACATTGCCGCGGCCCATCAACCCGAGATCCTGGAAGCGGACGGTTGTCTTCTGGAATGCCACGAACGTACGCATCCACAGATCGAGATAATCCATGGCGGATTGCCGGTACAGTTTCGGCCAGATCTCCGCTCCCTCCGCCATCGCCTCGTACAGATTCATCACGTGGATGTAATTGTAACCCCTCTCCTTGCGTTCCGGCCTGCTGACCATCCACGCCACGCCATGATCCTTCGGATCCTGGATGCCTCCGATCAGCCATCCGGAGATATACTGCTCCAGAAACGCGATCTGATCGCGATCCGGCATCGTGACATTTTTCATCGCCAGGAACATCGCATCCGTCACG
>CAYYMM010000166.1:0-7133 GCA_964472395.1 uncultured bacterium
GCCCGATTGCATTGTCAATCTCACTGATCCCCGCAATCGGCCGGATATACATGTCGGCTCCGCGGATTTTTGCCACCTGAATCAGAACAACGACCAGCACGAAGAACACCAGAACCAGCACGAGCACGGGCGTCTTGCCCGAATGATACCACTGAGGGATCGACCGGACCGGACCGACCGTCGAACTGAACACCTCGTATCCGGTCGTGTCGACCGCCGCCACTCGATAGTAATAGGGCACCCCGATTTCGAAAGGATGCGACTCGTCGGCCATCGGCACCGCCGGTGCGGCTGCATCCTTAGATGGAGCTTCCTCCTCAGCGGAGTCTTCCTGCTGGACACGGTCCGAATAGGCGACGGTGCCCGCAGGGAGTTCCGCAATCCGGACGAATCCGTTCTCTTCCTCCTTCGATCGGTAAACGCGATACGCCGTTACGCCGCCGTCGACTCGATCGTCCGGCGATACCGTCCACGACAGATCGATCGCTTTCCCGGCGTCATTCGGTGCATCCACGGCGGCCATCAGAGCGGGAGGGGCGATCCGAGCCGGTGGTTCCGTGATCTGGGGTGTTGTATCAATCATGGTTTGAATGGCTGGAGGCAGACCTCCCATGGATGGCTCCTGCGCTCGGATCGCACAGGCAAGACACACCCAGCCCGCGATCAGAATCACAGGAAACCCGTTCCGGACGTGCGAATGACCGGACATATTTCGATGCTCCTTGCTATGTTTCGAGAATTTCGACGTTTGCGCGTGGCACAACCGCTTCGGAATTATCCTCAAAGCGCACTTTCAGGATGCGCGCCCTGGTTTCGCTCTCGAGTTTGGTCAGTTCGGGAGGCAGGTCCGAGACCTTGCCGATTTTGCCGAAATACGGTTCGCGGATGATGCGGATCGGTGTCCCGGCCTGAAGTGCGCCCGCGGTCACCTCTTCGCCGGACTGCAATTCGGTTTCACTCATCGGAATGACAACTTCCGGACGGATGACGCCTGCCCGGATCTGCGTAGCGCCGTTGACACAGACTTCGCGTCCCACATAGTGCTTAAGCAGATTGAAGGTGCGCTCCGCCATCGGGATCTCGCCGAATCCTTCCGTGATGACCAGCGTGATGCCCTTCTGTTCTGAACCGGTGATGGCGACGCCGAGATCATAGCCGAGGAAGTTACGGAGATCCTGATCGTCGAAACCTCCCACCACGATCGCCTTGACACCGTTTTCGATCGCCTTCTTGAGCGCTGCGGCGGTGACAATGCTGCCGCCCACGATCACGCGACCTCTGTATTCCGCCGAAATTTTCTCAGGGGTCAGTGGTTCGTCCGCCGCATTGCAGGCCATGCTCAGAGGTCCGTGCGTCTCGCCACCGATCCCGAAAATGCCTTGCGCATACGCGGCCCAGGCTTCCACGACCACACCCTCTTTCGGGATGACCTCGATGACCTTGCTCTCGATGTATGCCTTCACCTCAACCGGAAATGGCTTGCCGCGCAACAACACCTTGCCGGTGATCGTCGAGACGTTTTCGATGGTGCATTCCTCGGGGGCCTTGAGCGGTGTCTTGAACAGGCCAAAAAACGACTTCGCCATTGCATAGACTTCGTCTTTTTTAAGCTGAGCGCCGTCAGGTTTGAGCATGAAGCGTGGAAGTTCGGCGGGTGGCACACCGAGAATATTCGCGGCGTTGACCGGAATGACCTTGCCGGGCAGTTCCGTCCGGGCTACGACATCGTCTGACCCGACTTTTTGGCCGACCGATACGATGACTTCGCCTTTGAGGGGAAGAATGCGGCGTTTGGAGAGGTGGATTTTGGGGGAGACTTTAAGTCCGGGTGTATATGCGTGCGCCATCGTGTCCTCCTTATACGGCCTGACCGAGTTTTCGGAGTTCGGTCATGTTGTAGACATTCAAGTTTTCCAGCCAGCTCAACATCTGTTCGATCCGGGCCTTCTTGTCGTCCGGGACGGTCATGAGCGGGCGGCCTCGGCCGTCGAGAATGACGCCGACGACACCGCCGTCGAGTTCCGTGTCGAACTTGATTCCCTTGCCGTGTCCGAAATCCGCCTTTCCGGTCGGTTCGAACGTCGCTTTCGCCTTCTGGCCGACTCCCAGCGGGAACAGCTTGACTTCGCCCTGCTGGAGCACACCGTCGACCCGTCCCGTTGGCAGGTCGATCTGATACTTGCCGACTTCCTTCCCTTCCTTGAACTGGCCGACCGGGGCGACGCAGGTGCCGAGATAGATCAGGCAGTCCTTGAGGAAGACTTCGGTGGCGGCCTTCGGATGCACTTCGGCCAGGACGCCGAGATGCGGCATCATGAAGATGGAGTCGACCGCAAGAATCGTGATGCCTTCGGGACGGAACGCATCGATCATCATCATCGCGGCCTGGTTTCGGCGCGGCGCGTGCGATAGAACACCACCCGATCCGACCAAAAGATTCAGATTCATCATGTTGACGATCGTGCCTTCCGTGCCGGTCTGTTCGAAAGCGTCCGCAATGGTCCGCTGCTTCTGAACACCCTTGAGTGTGGTGGCGAACGATTTATGCTGGACAAACGCCAAACGCAGCGCTTCACGCGCAATGGCCTGCTCGATAACCAGCGACTTGAGTGTCTGCGGGATCGTCGTCGGTCGGATCATCTTGTTCTTGATCTGATTCCTCAACTCGCGTTCATCAATCGGAAACGGTATCCATCGTGCGATATTCGGCAACGTGGCTTCGGCCAGAACATTGGAGATCGAGTAACTCATGCCCAGGTTGGCGGAAACCGTCCGGTTGAACACCGGCTTCTCCTCTTCCGGGTTGATGAATACCGAAAACACATCGGTGGTCGCGCCGCCGATGTCAACGCCGACGACCTGGAGATTGTTCATCTGCGACACGCGCTCGATGATAGCGCCCACGGCACCCGGCGTCGGCATGATCGGAGAATCCGTCCAGGACATCAGTTTCTTGTATCCCGGCGCTTGCTGCATCACGTGTTCCATGAACATATCATGGATCTTGTCGCGGGCGGGGCCGAGGTTTTCCTTTTCGAGAACCGGGCGGAGATTATCGACGACGACCAGATCGACTTTGTCCTGGAGGGCGTCGCGGACGTTCTGCTGCGCATCCTTGTTTCCGGCATAGATGATGGGGAGTTTATATCCGATGCCCAGACGCGGTTTGGGGTCGGCAGCCGAGATCAGTTCGGCGAGTTCGACGACGTGGCTGGTCGTGCCTCCGTCGATGCCTCCGGACAACAGGATCATATCCGGTCGCAACTGCCGGATCCGTTCGATCTGTTCGTGCGGCAGGCGATGATCGTTCGAAGCGATGACATCCATGACGATGGCGCCGGCTCCGAGTGCCGCGCGTTCGGCGCTTTCCGCGGTCATTGACCGGACGACGCCTGCAACCATCATCTGCAGACCACCGCCGGCGGATGATGTCGAGATATAAATATCGCAACCCCGTTTTGCACTCCGGTTCTTGATGATCCGGTTGTCTTCGTCGAGCAACTCGATGCCGGACAATTCCGATAGTTCCTGAATCGAGTTCAACACACCATTCGTCACATCCTCAAAGGGGGCTTCGACGGTAGTTGGCGCTTCACCGCGATGCGTCTGGCGATATTCTTTCTTCTGTTCGTCGTACTGAATCAGGATCGCCTTCGTGGTCGTCGACCCGCAATCGGTTGCAATGATGACCTTGATATCCTCGGGCTTCTTGTTCATACAGGGTTACTCCTTGTCGTCGCTGGAAGACGGTTCCGCGCTGTGCGATGTGTGTCGATTCACCCAGGCCTCCTCCGCCGCATCGATCGCCTTGATGATCACCGGGATGGACTCGCGGTGTTCGAGCAGATTTTGAAATTCTTTATAATCATCGGGTTTCATGAACGCGGTCACGAACGGCGACATGAAAACCATGAGCTGATTGCCGATAAAATTGAGGGGGGTTACGGATTCGAGCGTCATGAGCGCTGGCATAGTGAGACGACGGCGCACGACCCACTCGGCAAAACGATTAATAATCTGTTTCTGCCGATCGGTCAGCTCCAGGACTTCCTCGGGCTCAACGCGAAACGCGTTCGCCAGCGATTCCCGGACCCGCTTCCAGCCACGCTTTAATGCCGGCAAGTATCTCCTCCCGTTGACGGCCGAACATGACATACATACCGCGGTCGCAGAACACAGACGACCGCGAAGAGACAGCGAGATACACCCCTCGTGCCGATACATCATAGCGCGAGACACGGGTCCACTCAAGATGGCGGCTGCAGCCCATCACCTTCGAGGTAATCCCGGATGCGTCCACCCGATAGATCATCGGATAGAAAAACGGCGCGAGGACAATCAGAAAGATCACCAAACCGATCCCGGTATGCACTCCATCTCCCGTCACCTGATGAATTGCTCCCAGACAGCACCCGATCAGCATTACGGCGAAAGCCGCTTTCACCGGGTTCTCCGCAGCCAGATGCACCCGCCATTCCATCGCGGTCGCAGGCACAGACGCCGCATCAACCGGTCCCTGCATCGTTGTCTCCCGATCCACTCGACGCTGCGGGCATTTTCGAAGCATGCTTGTCTCGGATTTCTTCGATGGCCCCGAGCAAATCCTCAGGCGAAATCACCCCTTTTTTAATCAGAACGGACATGAGCGCTTCGAGTGAGAGATTCATCGACAGTAGCAGATCACGATACGACACATCCCGGACTTTACCGTCCGCCACAATCCGCATGGCAGTTTGATCATCGAGGATACCAGAACTCTTTTTTTTAAACACCCGCCGATTCCTTTCCGGGTTTCCCCTTCACTCCGCACTCGTGCAGCGGAAAAGAAGGCACTTGGAGCACAATTACTTTACTGTGTTTACGTTGGATTGGCAATACAGTTCAACTGGCTGCACGTTGACTTGAACGGCGAAAATTGGCACTGTCTGTCTCATGCTCCCCGCACTGCTCATGATCACCGCCCTGTTTTTCACCGGATGCCACTCCGAAATCGGCTCATCGCCTGCTTCCGTACGCGATCTCCGGCCGGAACGTTTTTGCACGCATTTTCGGGATGTCCAGTTCGCTCCGGGCACTGAACACGCCTGGCTAGTCGGCTTCGAAGGGCTGATCGTCCACTCCTCCGATGGCGGCCGGTCATTCAGTAACCAGGATTCAAAAACCGTTCACCGGCTCTACGACATCCAACCCCTCAACGATAATCTCGTGTTCGCCTGCGGCGCCGGAGGCACAATCCTGCGGACGGAAAACGGAGGTGTCCGCTGGGAGCTACTGCCATCCCCGACGATGAAGCGGCTGGTTAGCGTCTGTTTCATCGATCCCCACATCGGCTGGGTCTGTGGAGACGATGGTCTGGTTTTTCGAACCGCGGACGGAGGCCGGACATGGGAACAATTGCGGATCGATACCACTGCAGGACTCCGTGTCATTCACTTCAATAACGCCACGACCGGATTCGTCGTGGGGTATTCAGGCAGCATGTTCCGCACGGTCGACGGCGGTACTTCATGGAGACGTCTGAACATTCCCAATGGTGCGAACATATACGGCGCCTGTTTTGACAAGGACTCCGGGTTCGTCATTGTCTGCGGCGCATTCGGCATGGTGCTTACGTCCCCCGACCTCGGCGATACCTGGACCACGCTTCCGGTTGTCACGACGAGTTTTCTCAGGGCGATCTCCCGGCGCGACACCAACACTTACATGCTCGCGGGATATGGCGTCATTCTCCGGTTTTCACGCTCCGACAACTCGCTCGCAAAGGTCTGTAACACCCCTGGAATGGCACTCCATGCCATCGCCTTCGGCGGAGACCATTCGGCGATCGCGGCCGGGCAGACGGCATCCGTTTACATTTCGACCGATGCCGGAGAATCGTGGACAATGAAACCGGAGTATCTCGCTCCGGATCTGTTCGACCTCGCCCGCAGCCCCGACGGAACGGTCATCGTTGTTGGCGCAGAAGGAAACACATTTATCCGCTCGCCCCAGTCCGGTGAATGGACGCATCATTGGATCGGCACAACGAATCATCTCAAGGCAATCGATCATGTCGAATCGAGCCGTTTCTGCGTATCCGGAACAAATGGAATCCTGGCTTGCACGAAAGACGACGGGATCACCTGGTCACTGCGTCGCCTGGCCGACCGGAATCTGAACGATATCACCTTCCCATCGCACGATCTCGGGTATACCGTCGGCGACAGCGGATTCTGTGCGCGATCGACCGATCAGGGGGATCACTGGGTCGAATGCGCCTCGGGGTCGATCGACAATCTGGCGGGAATCGCCTTCGCGGATGACTTGTGCGGCATCATGTCCGGCTCTAACGGCTGCTTGCGCGAAACAGAGAACGGAGGCGGAATCTGGACCGGCGCTTACACGGGCGTCACGGCGGATTTCCTGTTCTGCTCGCTGACGAAGGATGGTCAAGCTATCGCCGGAGGCACTCATGGGATCGCTCTGGAATCCCGCTCCGGTGGTTTGAATTCATCCTGGAATCGACTGCCGCTCTCCACGGATTTGACGGCAGTAAGCGACGATAACCGCATCCTGTTTCTATCCGACCGATCGATTTTAAGACACTCGGATCTGCATCGGATCGGAACCACCGATGAAGTGATCCGCGGTGCGATTTGGATCGAGGACGGCGTCTATCTGTGCTGTGGTCGGTGCGGGTATCTCGCCGAGATTCGGACGGCGGTTCAGTGACCCTGCGAAGAATCGTTCCGACCGTTTTTCTGAGCATTCACATCGTCATCAGCATTATCTACTATCACTTCGGCCGACTATTCCTCGATTCCGGTTTCTATCTTAATGCCGTCCAATCGGTTCTCGAAGGCCGGATTCCATACCGTGACTTTTTTTTCGTTCAGGGTCCGGTCTACCCTTATTTCTATGCCCTGCTCCTCATGCCATTCGGCGTATCGGTTCTTTCGAGTTCGGTTGTATCGATCGGATTCGGCGGACTGACACTGCTCCTCGCCATGGCACTCGCCCGCCGCCTCGGAGGCCCGTTCGCGGCAATCGTCACCGGCATCGCACTCACTCTCGCCCCGATCCACATCTATTCGTTCGGCTCGATCAAACTCTATGCGCTCGCCGGTTTCTTCTTCACATTGGCCATGTACCTC
>CAYYMM010000167.1:0-7132 GCA_964472395.1 uncultured bacterium
GCGTGGCAATCTCAACATTCAAACGCTCGTCGATATACTCGTCGATCCGCATCCCGTATTCTTTCCCGGTCGATTCGATGAACTGCCATGGTCCCACCGCTCCGGCGCTCGACAGCGCTCGTCGCTGCAAGGCACTTTCGATCACCGCGGCGTACTTCAGATCATCCGGAAGTCCCATTTCTTTTATAATACGTTCGAACATCATGAAGTATCGTGCCTTTCGCCTGAACCAGATCTCGACCAGACCCACGTTCCTCGAATAGACATGTAACTGCACTTCGATCCGCTCGCGCACGTCGCTTCTTCCGACCGGTACTTCTTCTCCGCAGAACTGCAATGATTCAGGGAAAGTATAATCGTTGACCCAGTTGATGACCGATGGCGCGGGAGACGGTGTGTCGATACCAGGCTCACTCGAACGAACGTCGACGGTCATACATACTGCTGCGAGCAATCCTGCAATCGCGAACTTTCGGTTGATATCTCCGATGAACATGGCAGCCATCCCCTCACACGCTCCATTCCACTCGAACCTTGGCCTTCATTCCGGTTCGATGGATATAAAGAACATGACCGTTGTCCAGACCGTATTGATATACCCGATATGTAATTTCAACGTCCTTTCGGCAGTACTCGGCGATCAGATCCATGCGCCCCTGTTTCCACCACTTGAGCGATTGCAGACCGTCCGCACTCTTTTCCGCATCGAGCGTCGCGGTGGCGACATCGTTCAGTGAGACCCGATGTCCGAGACGATCCATGATGACACGCAGCAGATCCAGACTGTTCATCGGTGGGAGCCCATCCGGTGCGTATCCGGATACGACCTTCAGATCGAATCGGTCCGAATTGAAGCCGATGATGAGGCGTGCCGCCGCCAATCTCCGGATCAGACGCGGGACATCCTGTTCACAATAAAACTCATAACGGTCGAGATCGATGTCGTAGACTACCGCAATGGCGACCTTCATCCGATCGCTGTGCTGCCAACCTCCGACTTCATCGGCCGACAACTGTGTTTCGATGTCGAACACCAGCCGGGTTCCCGCAGGACACTCCGATTCTGCAGGAAGCGGCGGAACCGCGGCATCATGCCCGGATCCATGAGATGCGACCGGTTCAGACGAAGGTTGTTCGAACAGAGGACCCATGGTGTTTTCCATATCGAATTCCTTTCCGGATACAAGACCATCGAGCAAAAAGAGCACGGATGTCTTATCGAGCGGCTCGTTTCCTGAACCGCACTTCGGCGATTGGATGCAGGCCGGGCAACCGTTTTCACACGGACACCGGCTGATCACCTCGAGAGTTGTTCGGAGGAGTTCATCGAAACGACTCAGACCGCTCTCCGCTAAACCGAGACCACCTGCGAATGAATCGTATATGAAAACCGCCGCGCTCGACGTATCCTTGTGAGCCGATGTCGAAATACCCGCCAGATCGCTGCGATCGCACAATGAAACGAGGGGATACAGACCGATCATCGCATGTTCCAGCGCATGCAGTCCACCCATCGGGTGCTTCCCCGTTCGTCTCAACGCATCGATCAGCCGTGCATCGAAGGTGATCCACAGTCCCTGTGTTTCAAAGCTGACTTCGGGAAGGTCGAGTTCCGCACGCGACAGCACATCCCCCGTGATGATCCTCCGAACCGTATATCCCGTCACACGCTCCCGCACCCGCAGCCTTCCATTCGACACTTTACATCCCGAAGGCAGGGAAGATGTTCCCGCCGTCTCAATGATGTCAGTTTCCTTCTTCAGCGTTGACTGCGTATAGATATCGTCCGGCCCTGGCTCGATGAGGACTCGAAAATTTTCTCGATCCAGTGTTCGGACACGATAGATACCGCCGCCATGGAGATAGATCGCTCCTTCATGGCATTCCTTGTAGACCCTCACCCCGTCGACTGTTCCCATGACATGTCCGTCTTCAAGCACAATATCGTAGGAATCACCTCCGCTCCTGAGATTCACGTTTCGCTGAGGATGTGGAGACGCGCACAGATACATGCCGCCATCGGCTGTTTCGAGCAACAGATTTCTCTCTGTCAGGAATTCGATGCGTGTCGCTTCGTGTTCCGTTTGCACGAAGTTCATTCCGGGTATTATTGGCAATTCATCCGCGGCGCACTCAAGATGTCGGTCGGTGATCGCGTTGTTGGTACGATACACAACAACGCGCTCGACTGGGGAGCGATGCAATGCGTCTTCATGTTCAAACCAATATCGATCCAGGGCATCCTCACCTGCAACGAACACAACTATCGACGGGCGATGCGATCTTCCCACCCGACCGGCTCGTTGCCATAAGCTGGCGACGGATCCCGGAAACCCGCTCAGAATGCAACAATCCAGACCTCCAATGTCGATTCCGAGTTCGAGAGCGCTGGTCGAGATGACGCCGTCGAGTCGATCAGAGAACAGGCGCTGTTCGATTTCCCGACGCTCCTGCTGCAGATAGCCTGCCCGATAGACTGCCGTGCGTTGCGTCAGACTGTGGTTGCGCTCACTGAGCATTCGGAACATCAGTTCGGTCGTTCGCCTGGCTTTTGCGAACACGATTGTTTTCAATCCGGCCCGGATGGATGCCTCGAACAAACGGACGCTGATCGACGCCACGCTGTCTTCGGGGAGATACGAGACGAATCCCTTCGCCGTTGCAGGCGCGCCTGAAGATTCAATGCATCTGAACGGCCGGCCTGCCATGAGTTCCGCCAGTTCCTGAGGGTTGCCAATTGTGGCCGAACAGGTGATCCACTGTGGATTCGCACCGTAGTAACGAAGAATCCGTTCCAGACGCCGGAACACCTGTAACACATGCGATCCGAACGCTCCGCGATACACATGCAGTTCATCCAGAACAATCAGGCGGAGATGTTCTAGGAAAGATTTCCATTTAGTGTGATTCGGGAGCAGGTTGAAATGGACAAGATCGGGATTGGTGATGAGGATGGAGGGGGGATGCAACCTGATCTTCGTTCGTGCCGCCGAAGCTGTGTCGCCGTCATACGTTTGGGCGAGCGGTCCGTGCCGGAGCCATGGGATATATTCCGCCATCTGGTTGATCGATGCGAGTTGGTCGTGTGCCAGTGCTTTGTAGGGGAAAAGGTATAGGAATGTCGACGACGGATCACGGACGAGTCTATCGAGTGTGGGAATCTGGTAGCACAGGCTCTTGCCGCTGGCGGTAGGCGTCGATAGCAACACGTTTTCCCCGCGCTGAAAACTCTCGATCGCCTCGGCCTGGTGCGTGTATAACTTTTTGATGCCTTGGTTTTCAAGCGCAGACAGTAATTCGGGACTCAATGCAGGAAATGTCTCGGCGAAATCTGCGGGTCGAGGAGCGATGATTCTCTTCTTGCAGCGGGTCGGATCGAGCCGGGCGAGGCTGATGATTCGGTCGATCAGACCATCTAGTTCAGTCATTTTTTGATGGAGCGCCGATCCAGGTATCAAGAAGAATCTTCAGAATCTTGTCCTGGAATTTCTTCGCCGCGGCATGTTGGTTCTGGGTTTTATTCAGCATGATCGAGAAAACAAATCCTTGGCCGTTTCGTCCGTCTACAACACCCGTAAGACAACTCACATTGTTGATCAGGCCGGTTTTTCCGCGGATCAGACGACTCCTCGAATCCGACTTGAACCGTTTTCTCAACGTTCCGTCTATTCCTGCAACCGGCATCGAGTTTAGCAATTCGGGTCCGAATGCGCTGTCTTTGAGAACAAATCGGACGACATCCGCCAACTGACGGGCCGTCACGCGATTCTTCCTCGACAACCCGGAACCATCGTTCATGAGGAATCCATTCAGGTTGATTCCTGCTTCCTTCAGAAACTCGCGAACCGCCCGTGCTCCTGATGAAGTCGATCCCTGAGTCGAATACTGTTCAGCACCAATCGTCTTGAGAATCTGCTCGACCATGAAGTTGTTCGAAAACTTGTTGGCGCCCATGAGGAGATGGGAGAGAGACTGCGATTCGAGAACCGCGACCTGCTTTTCCGATCCCTGCCTCTTGCCGGATTTCAGGTTACCGGTCACCGTGACACCGTTTTGTGCAAGCAATGCTCTGAATGCACCGCCGGTAAAAAGATCGGGACGCCGCACCTGGGTTCGGTAGGACCGTGGCGAGCCGTTGAGCGGGATTGAACCGCGCACGGTCAGGATTGCTGAGTTATCCGCTTCTGAAAATGCAGCATTCAGGGTCGCTTTGGTTTTTGCTGCTCCCGTTGTACCATTGTTGACAATAGCAAAGTGCGAGTCGGGCGGATCCAGAATCACCATGGGAGGAGCGCCCGGCTTGTCACCCGGTTTCAGAGTCACGGAGACGACATTGAAACAATAGGAAAGCCCGTTCATCGGCGCGCTGTACCAGGTGGATTTGCCGAGACGATTCCAATCGGGATCCGGTACTGGGATCGAATCGAAGAAACTGCTGTCGACGATGAGATCACCGTTGATTTTCCGGATACCGGTCGCTGCGACTTTCTGAGCGAGTTGCCAGAGCTGTTCCGGAACGAGAAACGGATCGCCGCCGCCGACTAGAATGAGGTTTCCATTCACGATGCCTCCGGAGAGATCCCCCGTCCTGAAGACTTTCGTTTCAAAGGTGTATTCCGGCGAAAGAATGTTCAGGGCCGCGATCGTCGTGAACAATTTCATATTTGACGCGGGAACCAGCGGCAGGTCTGCGTTGTGCTCGAAGATAATATCATCCGACCCGATGGAACGGATCATGATGCCTGCTCCCTGAGGCTTGACGATCGGATCTTGCAATGCCACTTTCAATTTCGCCTTTAAGCCGCGTAACTCGTCTTCAGACAGCCCGTTAGGACGGTCCGGATGTAATCTGGATGAATGTTCCGGCTGGGGATGATCTGTTGGAGGCGCACCGGTCCGGACCGTTTCCTGAGTGGATGTATCAGGCGGGATTTCGTCATCCGGTCCTGTGTCCTCAGTCTCGATATCTTCCTGCGCATCAATTACTGAATTGGCTTCGTCCGAATCCACCTCCACGGCCTCATCCGGACCATTCGAAATCCCGTCGTCGTAGGCGATGATCTGTGGAGGAAGGGGTTCCGTGGGAATCGGTGTGGGACTCGGAGTGGGAGTCACTGTCGGTGTCGCAGTTGCTGATTTTTTCTTGGAGCTGCGCGAGGATTTTTTCTTCGAACCCGCGCTCAGGCCAGTGTCGGTCAGAACACACAGGGTCAGAAAAACGATACAAATCGAGCTGAAAAGAGACGGATTAAAGCGCTTCATGAGTTGCTTTCTTGTCGTGAACGTTCGGGAGAATCCGTCCGGGATGATGTCGCGGACGGACCGAAAACCGCATCCACCGGAATAACTCAACCGGTGGCGCCATTATTATAGGAAAGCAACAATAGGTTGTGAAGAACTATCTGATCGAAACGTGAGGCATCACAGGAGGTTGATCGCGCCGAAGGCGAGTTCGCCAAACGCTTCGTACGTACCGGGAATCGTCAGAAGACCATACAGCAGAAACGGACCTGCCGGACCAATATCTGCCGGAACCTCGAAATCCAAGACGGTGTATTCATGCGATTCTCCCGGATACATTGGAACTAATATGGCATGCAACAACCTGTCCCAGAACGGATAGAAGTAGAACTCACCGGCAACTTCGAGGCAGACATGAAGATCCGCGAGCTGTATAGAATACGATCTGTTGTACACTGACACCACGATATGTGCCTGATCTCCTGCCGAGTATTCGGCCACCGTCGGATCGAAAGACACTTCCGGAGGAGCGGGTTGCGGGGGAGCAGTGGGTGTGGGCGTCGGAGTCGCGGGACATCCCGGTGAACGGCAGATCAGCGTCGCCTCTTGAATGCTCTCGGGCGGCTGATCCAGACTACTGGCTTCAATACCAATTTCCAGCAAGGTGCAGTCTGGAATTGACTCGTCTACCTGGAACTGGACATACAAACCTCGATGGATCTGTCTGAGAATCGTCGAATGATGAATACCATTGATATACACTGAGACAGACGCTGGGTCGATACCGCCGGTTCGATCGCGCAATGCGATCAATCCCTGTCGTGTCCCGTCGGAAAAGTCATCTTCCGGTCCCGGATATGCCATCACGATCATGGGGCCATCCGTCAGGATATGGCACCCCATGTCGGGAATCGATCCGTCTCGAACCTGATCGGTCCGGGTAGAGCGCCAGGATGCATGAAGCGCGGATTCGATGTCGCCGGTGTTGATGCATGGGGATTTACCCATGGCAATCTGAACGGGATCACCGGTGTTCGGGTCTGACAGGCAATAACCGAGCGTTTCGGAGACGATCAGCAGCGGATCTTCTGAGATGTTCCCGGAAATCCCCGTCCGATCGATCACAGACGATCCATAGTTATCAGACACGTTGCCGAAAACATCACAGAATTCGATCTGGACGTCAGAGGGGCGTGGAGGGATCTGATCGAGTGCAGCAGCACCTTGATTGAAAGCGACAATCGAGTTGCGGAGAGTAAGTCGTGCATCGTGAACATAGACTGCTGCGCCGATCGAGTTGCCCGATTCATTGACCGAGTTTCCGTTGAACGTGCATGATGATGCGAACAGAACACTCGAATCCAAGTGGAGTGCTCCGCCGGTCGATACGGCGCGATTGTCGGTAAAACGGCAATTGATCAGGTCATACCAGGCGTTTCGTAACTGGACGATCGCTCCGCCTGCCGTCGCTTGGTTATCATCGAACACGCAATCGATCAGCCGATGACGTGCTTCCGGTTTGAATGACTCATGGTAGAGAAGGGCGAGTGCACCGCCGGAGTTATCCGCCGAATTCATTCGAAACTGACAGTTCTCGAAGTCCGGCATCGACCGGTTCCACCAACCTGCCGCGCCGCCGATTTCCGCATGATTGCCTGAAAATGTCGAACCGCTGAAGAATGGTTGACTCGCGATGCACCAGACGGCACCACCGAGCAGGAGCATGTCATCGCGCTCGGATGATGCTTCATTCTGTTCAAAGACACATCCTGTGAACGAAGGCGATGAAGACCACATCATGACGGCCCCGCCGCATGTTTCACCTGATTGCACATCGAGCGCCGTGTGTGCCCGATTGGCAGTGAATCGACAATTGACAATGATCGAATTG
>CAYYMM010000168.1:0-7111 GCA_964472395.1 uncultured bacterium
CGGTCGGGGCGGGTGTCGGTGTATCAGTCGGCACATCGGTTGGAGTCGACGTCGGCTCTTCCGTCGGCGTGGATGTCGGCTCTTCCGTCGGAGTCATCGTGGGTGTGTCGGTCGGTGTCGGCGGGACATAGGCCTGGCTGATCACGGTGGGATTCGGGATCGGTGTTGTGACTGCATGGTAGAGATACTCGCCGTTGGAACTGGTATCGGCGGTATCATCGGGAAGAAACGTGTAGTGAAAGTTGATGAATGTGTATTGGTGGGTATCGGGAGAGGTCCAGTGGTATCCGAAATCACCATATCGGCCGTTGGCGGTCTGGCAGGAAGCGACTTCCGATGCACCGGAACCGGCATCGTTCCAGACGTTCGATTTGGAGGAGGCGACGATGTTATCGATATCCAGCACGGTATGGTAAGAGCCGTGGGAAGAGGTGACGAGCACCCAGTCGGGAATGCTGGAGCCGACGGTCACCGAGTCATCGGACGATGATCCGTTGATGGTTGCCGTGTTTCCCAATTGGTCGCGATACGTGAGCGGACATGCGGCGGCATTGTGATCGTAGGATGCCTCCGCCCAGTTCCAGGCTCCACCGCTGTTGATGTAGAACCGCTCCTGAAGGCTGGTCGTGTATTTGTAGCTTCTGGAGGTGAAGTAGGGATGATAGCCCCACTGCGATCCCATGAGATACCCGCGGACGCGATACTGGCGGATCACCCGGACAGGACCGTCCTTGATCCCCCAGACATAATCGGGGCGGTATGAATTGGCATCCTGAAAGTAAGATTGAACGGCGGATGCATTCTGGCACATGGTTGCGAGACTGTAGACCCGGGCGGTCTGTTTCTGGACATCCCACAGATCCGTTCCGTCGCCGCCGTTCGCTGAGGAAATGGTCATGTCGTCATACGTGTAACAGTGTTCCCACTTTGGAGCCGGGTCACCCGATGCTTCGATCGAGGACAGGGAGTAGCCCCAGGCATCGATCGTTTTACCGGAATCGACCCAATTGACATAGTCGGTCGTGGTCCACACCGGCGCCGTATTGTCCTGGAAAACATAGGCCCAACCATCCGATCCCGTATGTTGTGAATCGACAAAATGGAGTTCATATCGATTGTACGAGGTGGGCACACCCGCAGGCCACATATCCGTCGAGACGCGATCGCCGAGTTCTTCGGACATGAATACCAGCTCGTCCTGCGCGGACAGATTTCCATCGCCCATGATCGGATCCGGTCCGTTATCGATGTCATCCCAATGAAAGTAGTTCCAGAAGGGGTTCGGTGTGTATCCTGACCACGTCGAATTGTAATCGTTTTCCATTTCATCGACCTGAAAGACCACCTGCTGCCAGGTGTTGTCACGATATGCCCAGACATACAGTATCGAAATGCTCTGGCTGTTCAGATCCGGAAGCAGGCTGCCTTTCATGATGATCGGAATGTGGTTCCGGGTCCAGACCTTAGGCGCGAGTACGTCAGCCCGTGCGGTCTCCTGAAAAAAAACGGGGATCAAACAGAACAAAACAAGTGCGCCAATCTGCAGTCTGTTTCTGATCATGATTGCCTCCCTTCCATGAGAACATCGCTGATCGTACCTGCATTTTACAATAAAGTCAATGAGTTACCAGGACCACATAGACAATGTGCAGGTTTTCTGCGTTCGAGACGTAAAGTGATGTTGCAATTTGTCCACATTGAGACGGTCGCGGTCGGGGAGGCCGTAATTGTGATCATACCGGTATGGGGCCGGCGGGCACGGAGGCCGCAACTGTGCTCATACTGGTATTGGGCCGGCGGGCACGGAGGCCGTAATTGTGATCATACCGGTATGGGGCCGGCGGGCACGGAGGCCCGCCGTTGCTATTTTACATCACGATCGGGTCAGGTATAATCCGGGGTCGGAGGTTTCGATGGACCGGGTTGACGTCAATATTCTCAATACGAACGAAATGCACTGCCTGCCGCGCTGCATCGACGCGGTGCTCGCGCAGACCCATCGGGATCTGCGGGTGACGGTCATCGACAATGCCTCCACCGACGGCTCACCTGAATGGGTCGGCCGGAATCGTCCCTCTGTCCGTCTGATCCGCAACGATGCCAATCTGTATTATTGTGAGGGGCATAATGTCGGCATCCGCGCGAGCGACGCGGAATTCATTCTGCTGCTCAACTCGGACGTCTTCATCATGCCGGATTTTCTCGAAAAAGCGCTCGCGGAACTTCTCACCGGAAAGACCCTCGGGGGCGTCCAGGGGAAACTCTGGAAAATCCAGTCGGCAACCGCGCCCATCCCCTCGCCGGGTGACCGATGGATCGATACGACGGGGATCTATATGACCCGCAGTCGCCGGAATTTCGATCGCTATCAGGAGGCATTCGATGACGGACGGTTCGATGCGCCGGGTGAAGTCTTCGGTCCGGACGGATCCGCGCCGCTTTACCGCCGGGAAATGCTCGACGACATCAAGATCGGCAAGGAGTATTTCGATCCGGATTTCAAGATCTACCGGGAAGTGGTCGATCTGAGCTGGCGGGCGCGATCCCGCGGCTGGAGTTTCCGCTATGTGCCGGCCGCCACCGGATTTCATGTGAGGGGATTTTCGCCGAGAACCCGGAAGAAGATGCCGCTGTTCTTCCGGAAACTCTCGTTCCAGAACCGCTTCCTGACACTTCTGAAGAACGACACGGTCCCCTGCATGCTGAAAGACGCGATCAGGATCACCGGCTTCGATCTGGCCATGATGGGACACATGATCCTGCGCGAACCCGATCTGTTCGGCGCATGGATCGACATCGCCCGACTTCTCCCCTCTGCACTTCGGAAGCGTGCGCATATCCAGACCAATCGAAAAATCCCCAATCATTTCATCACTGCTCTCTTCCATCCCAGCGCTCCGAATCTGCATGCCGATTCGAAAGCACCGGAAAAACCCGCATGGTAACCGCGATCCGGCACCGATTCCGGGGTTTCCCTCCACTCGTCGGCCTTTTATGCGCGCTCGCCTTCGGAGGCTGCACAGACCAACCTTCGTCCCATGCATTCACATCCTACTGGAAGGCCTTTTCCGCATCCCATGAATCGACGACGCCGCCATTCATCTTCGAGTTCACGAAGCATATCGCGGAAGCATGGAAGCATGGAGGTGTCGGTGAAACATGCTACGTGCGCTGCATGCGGGGCGATGCGGGGATCCGCACCTTTTTATGCATGAAACCCAATACCGATGTCACGTTCGATGTTCTCATTCCATTGAGAGCATCTCTCGACACCCGCTCGGTGCTGCTCACCGACCCCGAACTGTCGCTCGATTGCGATATCGTTTTTTCAATCCGGATCGAATCCGAAACCGTCTCCCGTGTTGTCTGGTCGTCGGTGCTGAACACGAAAAACCCCGGGCACACGGGGGAGGGAGTGCGGGCTGAGATCGATCTGACGCCGTTCGAGGGCCAGCGGGTACGCATGACATTCGCCTGTGATCGTCGGACGCTGATCTGCAGGGGATTCACGGCCGCCTTCGAGGAACCGGTTCTGCGAGGCATCATGGGGAGAGTGTTGGATCCGGTATCGACACCCGCGGAGATCGCGCCCCCCGCGCCGTCACAGCCGCGCCCCAACCTGATCGTGTTTCTGGAGGACACGCTTCGTCCGGATTTCACGGGAGCATACGGCGATCCTCTCATCCATGCACCGGCGTTCGATCGCCTCGCCGCACGCGGTCTTCAGTATACGACCTGCTACAGCACCTCGTCCTGGACCCGCCCGGCGGTCGCATCCATCCTGACCGGTCTGCCGGCTTATCTGCACGATTGCAACAACCGGGACGATGTGCTGAACGAATCCTTCGAGACACTCCCGGAGCGTCTGGCCAGTGCGGGATACACGTGCGTCGGGATAACGGCGAACGGGAACACGGCGGCGGAATTCGGAGTGGCGCAGGGGTATCACGAGTATTATCTGATCGCGGGTGACAATCCGGATGAGCAGCGTGCGGACAATGTGGTGAATCGCGTGATCGCCCGGATCGAGTCGGGGTTGAAGGAACCGTTTTTCCTGTATGTTCACACGGTCGACCCGCACGATCCTTATACTCCTCCGTCGCCATACGACAGGCTGTATGCGACCGCCCCGACACCCGGCCGGCCGATCGATTCGGCGTACATGGCCGATGTGCTGAGGCGCAAGCACACCCCAACACAGGAAGAACTCGATTACATCCACGAGCACTATCGCGGCGAGATCGCGTATCATGACCGGCATTTCGCCCGGTTTCTGCAGTATCTCGAATCATCGGGCCTGAGCCGGCGGTCGGTTCTGTGCATGATTGCGGATCATGGCGAACAATTTTTCGAGCATGGCGGGATGATTCACGGAACGACTCTGTTCGAGGAGGAATGCCGCGTTCCGATGGTGTTTTACAGTGGGGGGACGCACGGCACCGATCTGAGCGACCGTCCGGTGAATCTCGGGCAGATTTTCGATACCTTCCTCGATGCTGCGGGAATCGGGAACAGATCATCGAAATCGAATCCCGGAGCGAACCGGAGTCTCTGGAAGCGCATCACGGCGGGGTCCGATCCGGGGGACCGCGGCGACGACCCCCTCTACCAGGAACTCTACCTCGACGGCATGCGCAAGCAGGCGTCCCGTACCAGGCAGTTCACGCTGATCCGGGATTTGGTTGCGCCCAACGAGCGTTTGTTCGATCGGGAGAGGGATCCCGGCGAGCGTGAGAATCGGGTGAGCGTCCAGAGGGACATCCACCGATCGATGCGGAACGATCTCGATGAATGGCTCCGGGAGATGGCCGCGGCGAAGGTCGCGGAGAGTGCCCGGATGGGCGAACTGGACGAGGCGACACGGGAGAATCTTCGGAGATTGGGATATCTGGAATAGTGTCCGGTTTGAAGTGTTCAGTTTTCAGACCGGCAGGATCCTGCTGGAATGGGGAGCTAACTCTTATCTTCAACCAAATTAAAAAGGTTTCCCCTTATATCGACTGAAAACTGAAAACCGAAAACCTACTCACAACGCTTGAGCGAACCTGATCCATACGAGAACAATTGCGATAGAGGCGATCGTGACCGGAATCCCGACCCTCGCATGCTCCCAGAACCCGATTTCGACCCCGTACTCCTTCGCCTGCTCGAACGTGATCAGATTCGCGATGCTCCCGATCGTGATCAGATTCCCCGCAAATGTGCTCGAAAGCGCCAGCACATAATACGGCACATCCGTAACGGGCCGGATCAGCTTGAGCAGCAGCATGGTCGCTGGCACGTTGCTCACGGCGTTGCTCAGGACGGTCGATACGATCGTCAGCGAGAACGCGTTCGACATATTGACACCTCGCCCCGCGAGATACTCCATGAGCAATCCTGGCGCACCGGACATCTCGACCCCGCGGATGACGATGAACAGGGCACAGAACAGCGTGATGAGATGCCAGTCGATGAGCCCCAGGATGGATCGGGTGGCCATTTTGCGGCTGCACAGCAGCGCCCCCGCCAGTGTGATCGCCGTGAGTTCACGCGGAATCGGCGTGAAGAACATCGCGATCAAAATCGTAGTCACAACCAATCCCTTGTGCGTCTGATGCGCATCATACGATGGCCATGATGGGCCGCGACGTGCGCCGGGCCCCGTACCATGAAATGAATTTCTGAACATCACGATCAGGATCGCGTATGCCGCCATCAGAGATAACACGGTCGGCACGATGCACCAGGAAAAGAACGCCCCGAATCGCAGCGATCCGACCTGGCCGATCAACATGTTCTGCGGATTGCCGATGATCGTCGCAGCCGACCCGATGTTACTCGAAATCGCCAGACCCAGCAGAAATGGCGTCGGGTTCAGGCCGGCCTCGAGCAACGAAAAACACAAAACGGGTGTGAACGCAAGGCACACGATGTCGTTCGCCAGGACAGCCGAAAACACTGCGCTGACCAGCATCATGATGCCCATGAACCGGACGGGACGATCCATGAACCGCGTTATCGCCAGAGCCGTCCGGCTGTAAAATCCGCTCAACCGGAACTGCGCTGATACAACCATCAGTGAATACAGCAGCAGAATCGTGGGAATATCGATCGAATGAAACGCCTCTTCGGTTGTCATCACGTCGAAACCGATCATGGCGATGGCGCCGAGAAGTGCAATTCCGGTACGGTCGATGACCAGGCCCGGCACGTGTCCGAGAGCGATACCGGCGTATGTAAGAACAAAGATCAGAATTGCACGAGCGGTCACTCGTTCCCGATCTTCCAGGCGCGTCCGAGAAACTCGCCGACCTGCCAGTAGGTGTTGTCATGCATCGAAAAGACGATCGGATCGAGCTTTTTGATATCCGGCAGACCCTTCGTCAGAATGGATTCCTCGCCGTGCGCCGCCACGATTTCCCCGAAAAAAACCTCGTTGGATCCCCCGAAATCAAACGTCTGGACCAACTTGCACTCCAAGTTGAGGGGACATTCGTCGATCAGCGGGGTCTCGGTGACCGTCCCGCGCCGCACTGTGAACAACTCCGATTTGTCCTTGTTCTTGCCGGTGGCAATCCCGGCGTAATCCGTCTTTTTCACGAGCGCCGCCGAGGGAAGATTGATACTGAACGCGTTGGCCTGATGGATGCCCTGATTGGTCCAGTGCATTTTACTCGAGGCGATCGAAATCATGGGCGGGCTGTGCTGGACGATGCCGCAATATGCGATCACCATGAAGTTGGCTTTTTCCTGAACATATGCGCCGACAAGAACGACCGGCATGGGATACAGATAGGTTTTCGGCGTCAGAGCGATTTTCCCCATTCCATCCTCCATGACCGGACACCGGGACGATGCATCCCTCCGCCGCCGGCCTGGATGATTAGTACGGAATCCCCGCGGATCTGTCAAGAAACGCTTGCCGTTGAGAAGCTCTTCGACTCTTATCGCGCAACACTCAGTACGGACGATCAGGTGGAGGGGAATGAACAGGGGATCCGGTTTCGTGTAGAATAGAGATATCGCGTGTGACTCAACCCGATGCAAGTATGCATCGAATCGGAGGAAACATGAAGCGGATGATCCATCGAATTGCGCTCTTTGTTCTAATAACCACCTTCGCCCGGAT
>CAYYMM010000169.1:0-7041 GCA_964472395.1 uncultured bacterium
GGGAATGGAAGGCGCGGCCGTTCTTCGTCATGGAGTATATCGCGGGAACCTCCATCGCCCGGTATGCTGTGACGCTCAGACGGGATCCCGCCGCGATCTGCCGGATCATGGCGATTGTCGCCGACGGCCTGGCTTACACACATTCACGGGGTGTCATTCACCGGGACCTCAAACCAGCCAATATCCTGGTCGATCGCGACGGTGCACCGAGGATCTCGGACTTCGGAATCGCCAAGCCGCTCCAGGAATCGGTCAACCTGACACAGACCAGCAGTATTGTCGGGACGATGAACTACATTTCACCCGAAATTCTCCGGAACGACCAGATCGATCCGCGATCGGATCTGTATTCATTCGGGGTTATCCTGTACGAGCTGCTGACGGGTGAACTTCCGTTTCAATCCGATTCGATGATTCATCTCGCCATGATGCATCTCACGCATCCTCCGCCACGGCTCTCGGATCGCCTGAAGGATTGCCCCGGATCGCTCGATGACCTGCTCCGAAGGCTTCTCGCCAAAGATCCCTGGGAACGTCCGGCCACCGCGGAACTCGCCGCTCGATCACTGCAAACCATCGCCGACGATCTCGACCGGTCATCCGCCCCCGTCCCCTCCCGGAACTCGACTCACGGGCCTCCACTCGTGTCCCGATTTACCGGACGGGATCACGAGTGCGATTTTCTGGCGGGTTCCATTCCCGAAACCGGTTTCGTTCCGTTCGCGATCCGCATCATCCGCGGCATGGGTGGAACCGGCAAAAGCCGTCTCATCCGGGAAGCACTCAACCGTATCAACCGTAAGGATATACGGATAGTCGAACTTCCTTCGGCACCGATCGGATCATTGCCTTTCGAATCGCTCCAGGAGCTTTTTTCCGTCATGACGGATGCGCTCGAGCGCTCCCCCGGTCTGATGACCGAACTCCAGGACTCTCTCCGGGATCTCCCGCTCATCAGCGCGCATTTCAAACGTGTGTCGCCGCCGTGTTCATCGTCTCCGGAAGACCGCGAAAAGACGAGTTTCAAGAAGCTGTTTCGCGCCCTCGCCCGAATACTCGCCCGCCTCAGCGCACAGTCTCCCTGGGTGATTGTCATCGAGGATATTCAGAATGCGGATCCTGCCGGTCTGAACCTGATCGACACACTGATGACCTCGGCCGAAATCAATGACTTTCAGTGCGTCTGGTGGTTCAGTGTCCGCATCGAAGACGCGCACGATTCCTCCGCATTCTCCAAATGGTTCTCTTCCCGGGAGCGTCCGGATCGGATCCGGAGTCTCGAGTTGGCACCGCTGAGTTTTGCCGATTCCTGCCGCCTCGTTTCGTCCATGATTCATCAACCGGAGCAGTCGCCGGATTGCATGCGCCTGGTCAGTTACGGGCAGGGGTTCCCGTTGATTCTGGTCGAAACCGTGCGATCCCATGCGCACCGGGGTCATCTGATGCCGTGTGCCGATCATTGGCGGTTCACGGAACCCCAGACGGAATCCGACACCCTGATTCCGATATCGATGCGGGACATCCTGAAGACCCGAATCGATCACCTCGATCCGGAAACTCTCGAAACCCTGTGCTGGGCCGCACTGCTCGATCCGGAAATCGATTTCATGCTGCTCAGGCATCTCGAGGAAGGCCCGGACGATCACACCCTGATGCGTCTCGATCGACTCATCACCCAGCGTTTCATCGAACCCTACTCGAATGAGCAACGGGAGTACTATCGATTCTGCCATCAGCAACTGCGGGATCTGCTCATCGAGATGATGGGGGAACGGGATACGATCAACCGGCATCGGGACATTGCGATGGTTTTACAGACGCTGCCCGAATCCGGTGTGTCGAGCTATCGGATCGCCCGTCATCTCGAGGCGGCCCGGCAGTGGACGGAGGCGATCCGGTACTGGGGGCAGGCCTGTTGCGAGGCCGACGCCGTCAAGCAGGAACTCTCGGCCATCGAATTCGGCGCTCGGGCTGAAGCCATCATCGATAAACATGCCGAAGAGTTGCCGCGCGTGGCCCAGCGCCTGCGACTGGCATATCTGTACGCGTATTATCGGAATCTTTACAATCGAAACGATTTTTCCCGGTTGCTCGAACTGTCATCGGCGACCGAGACCCTTCTGTTGCCTGCGCTTCCCATGGCCGAGCAACTCGGGTTGATGCAACAGCGGATCATCGCCTTCTATATGACCGGTGAGATCGAGAAGGGTGATCACGAATCGCGGAGGGTGCAGGAACTGTTTCCGCATCAGGACGCGCAGAAAGCGATTCTGACCGGCAACATCTACAGAGGTCTCTCGCTGGCCGATCCCCATGCGTCCTTCTCCGCCCTGATGAAACTCAAGCGTCATCTGCGCTCGACCGGTCGGCAGGAAGCGTTCAAATGGAATCCCTTCATGGTCGCGCACACGCTCCATCGACTGAAACGGCATTCCGTCGCGGAACGGATCTTCCGAGCGACGATTGAGCAGGCGATCCGGGACAGGGATCCCGATCTTCAGGCCTCGTGTCTGAGTGGATTGGGAGCCCTGATGATCAACTGCGGCCGCGAGCGCGAGGGAGCCACGTATATCCGGGAAGCCCTCGACATTCATCGGCATCTCGGTGACGAATACTGGATTTCCTGCGGCCTGCATGATCTCGCGCTCATCGCCCACTCGGAAGGACGATTCGATGAAGCCCGCCCCCTCATGGAGGAATCGCTCGGGTTCAGCCTGCGCCGGAGAATGCCGCGTGAATCCGCGATTTCCATCGAGAATCTCAGCCGATTGTATCTGCACACAGGCGATTTTGGCGCGATCCTGCGTTGTGTTGAACAGCATGACCGGGTTTTTCCTGATTATCCCGAAACGGTGTCACAGGTCAGCTTCCGGGCGCGCCACGCAATGGCTCTGATGCTGACCGGAAACCTCGACCGCGCCACCGCCGAACTGCGAAAAGCGTTCCGATGCCAGACTCAGGAAAAATCGAACAACGCGGGCAAATTCATGCTTCTGCTCATCCTGTGGTCGGAATGTCTCCGGCTCAACGGGCACAGCCGGGCATCCGTTCGATCGAGCGAAAAACTGCTTTCGACGCCCGATAGGCAGCATGCGGACGTGATCCTCAGCGTGTGGCTCGGAAAACTGCATCACCACTTGTCTCAGAATAACCACGCCGAAATCGCGGACACGTTCACACGCATTGCGTCACTCCCCGTCGAACGCATCGGGAACAACGACCTCGACAGGATGTTTGGTCGGTTCCGTTCTCTGGCGCACGCATTCATCCGGAAGGATTTTTCGGTCGCTCTGCCCTGGGAGGAGTCTCCGCGATGCTTTCTGGAGACCGAAGGACTCTGGTATCGCGCCAGCGCGTGGTGTTCTGGAGCGTTGAATCGGGTCGATGAGGCGCAAACGGCCGAGCTGAACCGGCAGGCGGTGCGCTGTCTTGTGGGGGACTCTCTGCCGGAAGATCGGCGAGAATTCTATTTTTCACATGATGTGTTCACCCCGGAGTGGATGTAATATGGAACGCCGTGTGGTAAGGTATCGAAGACAGGCAGGGGGCATCGGGCGACGCGGGAGGCTGATTGAGGCATGAACAGCGACATTCGTGATCCACTCACCGGAGTCTTCACGCGGGACTGCTTTCAGGAGCGGTTTCCCGACGAGATCGAGCGGGCGAGAAAATATGATGAACATCTCACCATGCTCATCATCGACATCGATTATTTCAAAAGCATCAACGACGCCTTCGGACATACCCGCGGCGATGAGATTCTCAGTCAGTTCGCTCAGAAAATGCTCGCAACGATACGCCGTTCCGACCGGTTGTTCCGCTATGGCGGCGACGAATTCGTCCTGCTTCTCCCCAATACATCGAAAAGTCAGGCCCGGATTCTGGCCCAGCGTCTGATCGATGTGGTGCATGCCACTCCGTTTCTGACCGACCACCCGATTTCCATGACCTGCAGCATCGGCATGGCGGATTTTCCGGAAGACGCCAGACTGCCGGGTGAGTTATTCGAGATTGCCGACCGGAGACTGCTCGATGCCAAGAGTCAGGGTCGGGATCGCTTCGTGTTCGAATCCCTTTCATCCGCGCCGGTCTTCCAACTCGCGGATCTCGATGCCGGTCTGCTCGAACGCGACTTCGAAATGGAGGCGTTCAATCGCTTTCTGGATCTACTGTCGGACGCCCGACGAGGTCTCCTGGTCATCTCCGGCCAACCCGGATCGGGCAAGACCCGCTGTCTGATCGAGTTCATGAAACGGGCGGCCTCGAACGGGTATCTCTGCATCGAATTCGATCCGCGTCATCACAAGACTATCCAGGAGGTCCAGAGTCATCTCGATTCACTCCAATCCGGCTCGATTCCTCCGGTCATCATCGCAATCGACAATCTCCATCAGTTCGATCGCATCGTGCTCAGCCGGATCGTTCAACTAGTCGTTCAGTCCATCGCGCCCGTCGCGGGAGTCGTTGCCACGGCGCAGACCGGACTGGCCGGACGTCTGGATGTGCATGAATTCACCCTGCACGAGTTCATCGAACTGCGATATCTGTCGAGGGACGCCTCTCGAGCCTTTCTTCAGCAACTGCTCCACTGGGAAGGCCCCCGTTCGTTCTTCGAATGGCTCTATTCAGAAACCCGCGGATCACCCGGGTTCATCGTCAAAACCCTGGAGTATCTCATCCGCAGAGGCGTTCTGACGCGCGAAAACGAGGTCGTCTGGACGCTGGATGCGGGATACCGCGAACTGAACATCGCCGATCGTCTCGGATTGTCTTCATCGATCGCCCCGAACAACCTTCCATCGAAACTGACACCGTTCATCGGACGTTTATCCGAAATCGACGAGGTATGCCGGCTGGTCGATGAAAATCGTCTCGTGACGCTGACTGGACCCGGCGGCATCGGAAAATCGAGACTCGCGATCCGGGTCGGGTATGAGAAACTGCGCCAGTTCGAGCACGGCGTCTTTTTCATCTCGCTGTCGTCGGTCACCTCGCCGGAATACATTATCACCGCCATTTCGGATGCCGTGGGGTTCACCTTTGCGGGGCAGAGCGATCCGGACAGGCAACTGATCGACCACCTCCGTGAAAAAGACCTCCTGCTCATCATGGATAACTTCGAGCACCTGATCGAGGCCGTCGACATCATCCATGAGCTGATTGAGCACTGTCCGGACGTCAAGATCGTGACGACGACGCGGGAGCTGATGAATATCCACGGTGAGGTGATTTATGAACTGAACGGGCTTCCCGTGCCGGATGATGAGGCGGAGAACCCGACGAGTTTCAGTTCGATTCAGCTGTTCATCCACGCCGCCAGACGGGTCGACCCGAACTTCTCGCTCGAAGACCATGACGCCTCCTGTGCGATCCGGATCTGCCGGATGGTAGAGGGATTGCCGCTGGGCATCGAACTGGCGGCCGCCTGGATATCGGTCCTGAGTTGCCCGGAAATCGAGGAGGAACTTCGGAAAAGCATCGATTTCCTCGACGGATCACTCGCACATCTCACCCCGGAACACCGGGGTCTGCGCGCTATTTTCGACCACTCCTGGCGTCTGATCTCGAATTTCGAACGACAGGTTTTCATGCGCATGTCCGTTTTCCGGGGCGGCTTCACACGCGATGCGGCTCAGGAGATCACCGATACGCAGCCGTCCGCAATTCTGAGCCTCAAGGACAAATCCCTTCTGTACCGCTCCGCATCGGGCCGCTATTACATTCTTGAATCGCTGCGTCAGTACGGTGAGGAGAAGCTCAGTGCCGATCCGGGGGATTCCACGCAGATCCGACGGCGTCACCGGGAATATTACGGCAACTGGATGTCCAGGATGGTCGGGCGGTATCTGCCGGAAGACACCTTGAATTTCTGCCGTGAGATTGCGGTTGAGATCGAGAACATCCGTGAGGGGTGGATGTCGACCATCGATGCGGAAGACGAGCTTGCGATCAGCCTGTACATCGATGGCCTCGCGGCGTATTATGCCGGCATCGGCAATTACCAGGAAGGCGCTCACCTGTTCGAAACGGCTCTCGGAATACCTGAAACCGTCCGGGATGGCGCGCGCACGGGACAGCCCGAACATCTGGAAGCCCAGTTGTTGACGCATCTGGCCAGCTTTCTGTTCAATCTCGCTCGCTACGACGAAGCGCTCGATCACTACAGTCGCGCGCTTGAGATATTCGAGACCATGCGGAACGAAGAAGGGATCGCTCAGGCGCTCAATGGCCTTGGGCGCGTGCATCGGCGCAAAGGAGACAGCGACCAAGCGCTCGGGTTCCACGAACGGGCTCTTGTCATCTACCGGAATCTCGGAAACGGAATCGGTGAAGGCGAGACGCTGTATTTCATGGCCGGCGTTCTGAGTTTTCAGGGGAACATATCGAAAGCCCGCATGCTCTATGAACTCAGTCTGGACCTCCTGCGGAAAAACGGCTCCCGTAAACAGATCGCCACGATTCTCGTCGAACTGGCCATCGCCGCCGGAAAACTCGGAGATGTCGAAACCGAACGGGGATACCTGCAGGAAAGTCTCCGGATCCGGAACGAGATCCAGGACCGGCACGGGATCGCGAGTTCACTGGACATCCTGGGCTACGTCGAGCATTTTCTGGGGAATTACTCATCCGCCCGGCAGGCGCTTCATGACAGCCTGCAGATCCGGCGGAACATCGGGGATCGCTGGGGGATCGCCTCCGCACAACTGAACCTGGCGGCCGTGTTGAAATCCTCCGGAGAATACATCTCTGCGGATCGCCTCCTCCAGGACAGTCTCCAGATATTCCGTTCGATCGGTTACCGGCGTGGAGAGGCCCGGGCGCTGAACAAACTGAGCGAACTGGCACTCATCATGGGACGTCCGGATCGAGCGGTGGAGTCGAGCCGGACGAGTCTGTCGATCTGCGCCGAGATTCATGATTCGGTCGGTATCGTGCAATCGCATATCAGTCTGGGGTATGCGCTGGCCGCCGAGCAGATGCTCAACGATGCCGAGTTGTCATTCCGGGACGCCCTGACGCATTCGCTCCGAATCGATGCCG
>CAYYMM010000170.1:0-7021 GCA_964472395.1 uncultured bacterium
ATCGTCAACCGCCAGAATCCTCACCCGTTCCTTCATCTGCATCTCCTGCTGCCGGTAACCCGATATGTATCGTGGTGCCCTCACCCTTCATGGATTCGGCCCAGATTCGACCCTGGTGGCGCAACACAACCGTTCGCGCTATGAACGCCCCCAGCCCGCAACCACTTTCTTTGGTTGTGAACAAAGGTGACCACATGGTCGATAGTGTATCGGGATCCATCCCTATTCCGTCATCTTTGATCCAAATCCTAACCTCTTGCGAAGTCGCAGTCAACCCTATCTCAATCCTACCGGGACCGGTCATGGCCTCAAGAGAATTTTTCATGAGATTCAGAATGACGCCCGCAAATTTCGCCCGGTCGATCCGAACCCAAGCCGGTTCCATCGGGAATCCAAAATCAACAGTAATCTGCTTGTCAGACAATGCGACGCTCATCAGGTCGATCTGCTCATCGATCAGTTCCTTGAGATCACATCTCCGCAGGCGGAGGGGGCTGCAGCCGGATCGAAGCGTTTCCACCAGCAGGTCGATCTGATCACGCGCATACTGTATCGAATGGACTCCGGTTTCACAGCGTCTTTCCGCTCCGGTTTCCCGATAGATCACCTCAACACAATCGTCCATGAAATGAAGGTAGTTTTTCAGTTCATGCGCAATCATCGACGGAATAGCTTCAATATCACCCGTCATGGATCTCCGGGAACCCCGAATTTCCGGATTGTGGTAATCACATCGAATCACACTCGATCCCAGAATGATTTCATCGCCTGCACCGAGAGGCGCACGGCGAATCAGTTTCGAGTTCAGAAAGGTGCCGTTTTTTGAGGACAAATCCTCGATTATCCAGCGGTCGGCCGCTCGAATTACCCTGCAATGAATCGGTGAGACCAGAGGATCCGGTAGCCGAATACTACTCGCAGGACTCGAACCGATATCATGCTGTGTTTCAGTCAGACGTATCGTCCGTCCGGTATCGGGACCGGACTCGAAACGGAACACGAGATCGCCTGAGATGATGAGACGGATCGCGGTTGACGATCGTCTGGAATGATCAATCTCCGGCAATGACAACATCCCGGATGCGGATCGAGGGACTACCGGAACTCACCGGCATCGGAAACTGTGCGCCTTTGCCGCAGCCACCGCCGGAATCATGGATAACGAAATCCGTTCCGATCGCATCTATTTTCTTCAATGTAACGAAGAGATTTCCCGAAAGGGTGACATTCTTGACCATCTCAGAGATCTTTCCATCCCGAATCATGTATCCGCGACCCGCGGTGAATGAGAACATTTCGCCGCCCTGCCCCCCCATCGCGTCAACGGCAAAGACGCCGAGTTTTACATCACGGATCATATCTTCAAACGAGGAATCGCCTGCAGCAATGCACGTGTTGCGCATTCTCGGGATCGGTGCAAATTTGAAGTTCAATGCCCGTCCGCTCCCCGTCGCCGCTTCGCCCATCTTTCCCGCGGTTTCCCGTGTGTGCAGTCTGCCCACGAGTACACCATGATCGATCAGAGGTGTTTTCTGTGTCCGAACCCCTTCGTCATCATAGACCAGAGCGCCTCGGTAACCTTTATCAAGACCCGAGTCGTAGATTGAAAGCAACTCAGATCCAAATGTCTCACCCAATTTCATGATCCTGGCAAGATTCTCATTCTCATAGACCTTTTCACCTTCACTCGTATGCCCGAATGCTTCATGAACAAACACCCCCGCCAAAGTTGGATTGGCGATGACCGTATAAACACCTCCCTTAACTTTTGGTGCATCGAGCAACGCAACGGCATTCCGACAGGCTTCCCTCAACTCATCCTCTCGGTTCAAAACCACTTGAAAGTCATTCGAACTCCCGAAACCGACCGAACTCATCTGGATTTGCCCGTCTCGTACCGCGATCGGGACGAGACTTCCGCCAAGATCGATGCGCTCCTGTTCGATATAGCTTCCCTCCGAGGTAACCAACCAGGTGTGCTTGTAGGAATCGGAGTAGGACACGGATGACATCGGGATAAACGGACTGGAGGACAAAATCATGGTGTTGTAGTCACTCAGAATCTGCATTTTTCGATCCAGAGAAACAGCGCGGGGATCCTGTTTGACATCCAGGAGGACGATGTCTTCGACAACAGGTACATGGGCGAGGCAGCTAGTGTCGTGACCGACGATACGAGCTTGTTTGATTGCCGAGCGGATACTGGCTTCGAGATTGTCCGGGTCAATCCTGTTGAATGAAACGAACCCCCAGCCGCCTCTATACAGCGCTCGGACACAACCTCCCTTTTCGGATGATTGCCGGAGCGTATCGATCGCTTTTCCCCGGAAGGCAATGGATGTATCTTCGGATTCTTCGAGACGGATATCGAGATAGTCCACTTCACGGGCAAATCTCTGGATCAGTGCCTTGAGCATCGATTTCATGACGGACTCCTTTTTCTGACTGGGCGATTCGACCGAAGAGATCCGACCGCCGTTTTCAGAGCGATCCTAGCAGTGTCGCACGCGCGACGCAATTTGATATACGATTGTGCACACAGGTGGTTTCCCATTGAGATAAAAAAAAAGCCGGGAGTCTCCCCCCGGCCTCGACAAATACTGAATCAGACACTGACCTTTTCAATGACAATATGTCCGAGTTTTGGATTGCCCTTGGCATCCGTATCCCCCGGAATCTCAAACTTCAGATACACTTTGCCTTCCTCTCCCCGGCCTTTTCCTTCGCTGATCTTGAACACCTTGTGGTGCGTCGTGCGGGTTGCAGAATCATAGATAATATAGGTCAGTTCATCACTCGTGCATTCGAAGGAAATGCCGTTCCCTTCCATGAGATCGTCCATACCGATAGGTTTCATCGGAAAATCGTCTGAAATGGACATCATCATCGTGAAGTTCGCAATATCATCCTTCTCATCCAGAGAATAGGCCAACTTGAAAATTAACTGCTCATTTTTGAGTCCGGCATCGAAGGTATCCTTTGTATCGAGAATTTCCCAGTTGCCGTACCAGTTGAGCCTTGCCCGAACCGTTGCGCAGTATGCGAGCAATTCCGGTGACTGACCGGTTTTTTTCTCGAGTTGATCCAATGCAGCCAGAACCGCTTCATAATCCAGAACGTACGCGGCTCGAATGCACAATTTCTGATCGTTCAAATCCGTGACTTTGCCGTCAAGAATATGCGACATGATGAACACCGCGTCATCGCGGGTTTCAAAATCGAGAAATGCCTTGAGAACAGGGCGGTACAATCCCGGAGTCACGACATCGAATGCATTGCGCAGAATGGGAAGCAACTCTTCATTCCACTCACGGAAACTCGACAAGGCGAAGATCAAGCTGTTGATCCAACGGACATTCGGTTTTGGATTCTGGATCTCCTTGTTCAGCATCTCGACAAGAGGTCGATATTCCTTGAGTGTGATAAGACGCTCCGTGGAGAGCGTATCGAGAGCCTTGTAGCGGTCTTCCAGAAACTTGCCTGTTGCCCAGTCGCGATCCAAGACCACATCCATCAACAACTGCTTGGCTTCCAGACGGTAGTCCAGTTTCATGAGAGCAAAGAAGGCGGAATCCCAATAACTGCTTGCAGGAACGGATTCGATCGGTCGATATGAGCCGGTCGCCAGGCTTCCGAACAGAGAAACAATAAGCCCTTCGGAATAGAATCCGTCAACCAGATAGCTATCGAGAATGATCCTCGCCTTATCACGGGTCGGATACCGGACATATGCGCCGAACTGCGACGTTTTCTTCAGGCATTCCGGCAAACCCCGCAAATCATGTATCCCGCAGAGAAACTTGCCGACATCGGTTTCTTCCGGGAAACCCTGAAATATTTCAGGAAGTGCCCCGTAAGAGAACGAGGGAAACAAGAACGAAATCAGGCTAACTGTGAGAACGATTCCAGGCAATTTCCGCATCGAAACTACCTCCTTAACGGGAAAAGCCACAAAACGGTTGGATGATACCTCAAGAAATCGGGAAAGGCAACAACTCAAGCGGAATTTCGGCGCGTAATGCAATGACTACTCATCATCATCCGGTTGATCGATCCGAAACGTCACCGTCACAATCCGATGATCTGACGCAGCTCCTCTTGCCACTTCGAATTCCCGGTAATCCAGAACACCATCCTTATTGGCATCAAACTCTTTTTCCCAGAGGCGTACGGCAATCGAGGAAGGTCCGGTATACTCAGTCGTGAAGTAATTGGCAGTGTTGAAAATAATGTGATCATAGATATTTGCATTCATCAAACTCGTGGGAATCCTCTGTTCCAACGTGACTGACTGCAGACCATGCCGTGCCAGAAAATCATAGAAAAATGCATGTGAACTGTGCAGCGGAGGATAGCTCATTCCATAATACATCTGCGGCTCATTGAAATCGCCGATCAGAATCAGATCCAGCTCGGGGTCCGTCCGATCGCAAAGCCAATCATCCAGTTTCTTGATCTCGACCCCCCGCGTGTGGGGATATGTCTTCTTCGATCCCTGCCAGAACAGGTGTACTGTCACCATCTCGAAATCGAAATTCCCCGCTTTGAATCGCGCGAAATAGGGTTTACGTCCCAGGTCCAGCGCTTCACAGAAGCCTGCTTCACCAACCTGGACCACAGGGGACCTCCAGAGATAACCGAACCGTTCATGAAGCGTGACATCGGAAACACACCATTGATACTCCGGCCCCATCAACCCGGCAATCGTCTCCACTTCATTGCCGGTCTCATCGACTTCCTGAAGAGCAAGCAAGTCGATGCCCTCGCAAAACCGGGCAATGTTTTTTAAGCGGTCCGGGGCCGGTGTTCCTTCCGGTTTGTGAATATTGAATGTCCCGATCGTAACGGTCTGCCCCATGGTCGCGGTACAAATCAGACATAGCCCGATCACCATAATCCAACGTATCATGCTCTCCTCCCATTGTTCCGTTTGTTCACGATCATGTCACGAGAACGATCAGCGCCTGAACTCGATGCGCAGATCCATGATGATATCAGCCGGTTGCCCGAAACGCGTTCCAGGTGCGAATGTCCATTTCTGGATAGCAGCCAGCGCTTCCCGGTCAAAGTCAGGGTGGACGGATCGGGTTAATTCGGCGCGCCCGAGACGGCCGTCCCTGAGGATGACCACCTGAATCGGCACACTGACCGGCAATGCAACCGGATCAAGCGTTCGAGGGATTTCAGGAGGAGGTGATTCCAGAATTCGGGGCGCAACGACTCCTCGGCTATTGCTGAGAAATGGTCCTGTTTCGCTCGATCCTCCAGACAACAGGTTCGACGTCTGCACGGAACTCGTTTTCCCCCGATCAGTCTTTGGTTTCTCCGGTTTCGCAATCTTCTCGTCCGCCACTGTTCGGTCTTGATGACTCCGAATCGCAACACCGGTCATCCGTTGAATCCATGCGTTCGATTTCAACGCCCATCGATCATTGGAGAAACGCAACCACAATCCGCCTCCGACACACCACATCATTATCGAAAAAACAATCAGAAAGGCATTTTTCCGCAATCGTTTTCGGCGAATCCGTCTCAGCGAGTTCTCCGTCTGGGACAATCGATTGATCTGTCTGCCGGTCGGAACCGGGCGTTCGAGTGGCCGATGCCGGGCAATCTCGATATCTTCATCAAGATCCGATAACTCCGATGAACGGACGATCTCAATCGCATCATCACTCGGCTGTCGAGAAACGGTTCGTACCGTGGCGATGATCTCAGGAACCTCCCGAATCGCAAGTTCGGTCTTGTCCGGATCCTCTTCTGTCGACTCCTTCTGCTGTTCATGCAGCGATTCGATCAACGAATCCTTGAAAATCCCGATGTCCGTAAAGCGTTTTGCAGGATCACGACTGAGCGCCCGCATGATCACCGACTCGAACTGGTCCGACATGTGAGGCGAATGAAGGACCGTCCGGAGAGCAGGGACATCCTGGTGCATTTTCATCGCCAGAGTGGCGATCGGAGAATCCGCAACAAACGGCATCGAATCGGATACGGCTTCATAAAGAATGAGCGCCAACGAGTACTGGTCACTGCGATGATCAATCGGCGCACCTTCCGCTTGTTCGGGCGAGCAGTAACGAACTTTCCCGATGAATGCCCCCGGAATTGTGACGTTATCGTCCGCTCCCGTCCTCGCTGAATACTTCTCAAAGACATTTTTAGCGATTCCGAAGTCGATAACCTTGAGGATATCTTCGCCCTTCGCGCTGAGCGTGATAAGCAGATTATCCGGTGACAGATCGCGATGCACGATACCTCGTGCATGAGCATGTGCGAGTCCATCACAGGCCTGCGCAATGATATCGACGGCCCGGGGTATCGGAATCTTGCCCCAGAACTGCATTCGATCAAAAAGACTCTCCCCAGAAATGTACTCCATGATCAGAAAAAGATGATCTTCTTCCTCAAAAAATTCATATACTCTGACCAAATTGGGATGATCGAGTTGCGCCAATGTCTGCGCTTCAGTCTCGAAGCGCGCCTTGAAGTGCGTCTCATGAAGCAGTTCCGCCTGTAACACCTTGATGGCTCGGACTGCATTGAGACGCACGTGGATTCCCTTGAAAACCGCTCCCATTCCGCCGGAGCCGATACATTCCTGGAGGCGATACTCCCGGATTTGTCGATTCAGGAATTGATTGCGATCCATCTCAAGGATTTCCGGAAGGATCACCGGTTGTGCGACGCAACTCTTTCAAAGCAGGATGGTACGGATCGAGTTCCGCCAGTTTAGCGATGATATCACGAGCTTCACGACTGTCGTTTTCTGCGATCATCCTTCGAGCAACTTCCGCCAGTCCGTTCGCACGCTCCAGGATGTCCGACACCTCGAGACGCAGTTGAAGCGCGGTTTCGTTGCGGGGCTCCTTCGATAGAACCATCGTGATCCCGCGCATCGCGCGCCGATACTTCTTTTCAGCAACGAGCTTCTCAATGTGGCGGATCGCTCGCTGCATGTCCATTCCAGAAAAACCGTCACTGTCATCCGATTCGGAATCACTCTGGGATATCTGGGTCG
>CAYYMM010000171.1:0-6962 GCA_964472395.1 uncultured bacterium
GATCTCGCAAAAGGTGATCTCCCCTTCTCCGATGACCACACAATCCAGATTCCGGTCGCTCAGAGCTTCGGAAGGCGATGACGTTGCATACGGCCCCCCTCCGATCACGATTCGAACCCCTTCATCACGGGCGATCCGCACCGTATCATGGAACTCGCGGCGATAGATGTGCAGACCACGGATCCCGATCAGATCCGGCTGAATCAGTCGGATTTTGAATGCGAGATCGTCGGCATCATCGCAATCGACGAGACGGTGAAGGATCGACACGGTCACGCGATCGTTAAAGCGATGCTTTAAGTTTGAGGCGATGGACATGAGTCCGATGGGGAGGACAACCTGTTCGAGATCCCGGAGAGCGGGCGAATGCGCCAGCCAGGATCCGAGCGCGTCGATGAGGAGGATCCGGAGTGGTTGATTCACGAAACACGACTTCGCTTTTCCATGACCAGATCGGTCATGGATCGGATGGTATTGAATCGCTCACGGATGATTTCCTCGATTTCAAATGAGACCTCGAAGGTATCTTCGATAAAATTGATCAGCATCAGCATGCTGACCGAATCGATGACGCCGGCCCCGAGCAACGGGAAATCGTCGCCGATATCGCCCGAACCATCGTCGGCATGGAACGTCTCGCGAATGAACTGACGGATGGCAGTGGAAATCTGAGTGGGATCAGACATATTTCTTGAGAGCCTCCTTATCAATTTTACCGTTTGGATTTCGAGGCAACGATGCCACGAATTGGATCGAATCCGGCAGCATGTATTCCGGGATGAATGTTGCAAGTGCCTGGTTGATCTGATGCGGATGCATGTCCAGTTTCGGCGCGATGTACAGGATGATTCGAGTGATTGCCGGATCAGTCTGGCAAATCACAGCACACGCCTCAACACCGTTAATGTTGCTCGCGGCATGTTCGATTTCCGCCGGCTCAATTCTGAACCCGCGGCGCTTGATCATAGCGTCTCGCCTGCCCAGATAGCACAGATTCCCAGCCGAATCATACCGGACAAGATCCCCCGTTCGGTAGTACATTTCCGACTCATCGTCGACCTCGATTCGGACCCAGCAATCACTGCTGTCCTGACCCCAATACCCAGACATGACGGTCGGACCGGCCACAAGTAGTTCTCCTTCGCGATCCTCATCCCGGTTGACAGGTATCCCTTTGTTGTCCATCACGATGATCTTGTCTCCACAGCAGGGTTGGCCGATCGGCACGGGACGAATGAAGGATTGCAGATTCCGGGGCACTTCGTAGTATGTGCAGACATTGGTTTCTGTCGGGCCAAACAGATTGAAAAAGGTTGAATGGGGAAGCGCTTGCCTCGCACGTTTCAAGTCCTCGATTGGGAACACTTCACCCGCGAACAGCACGATCCTAAGCGGATAATCAGGATACCGATCGAGCCGTCCGAAGCGAACGAGACTTGTCACAATCCAAGGCACAGAGTACCAGACAGTTATTCGATTGCGAACGATATGGTCCGCAAGTTTGGACGGGAGCAGGCACATCTCTTCTGGAATGAGTTCCAGGGTTGCACCATGATGGAGTGAGTTGAAGAGATCGAAGACCGATAGATCGAATGAAAATGAGGCAAAGTTTGCAAAAACATCCTCTGAATTCAGACCGAACCGTGCGGAAGTCCATGTTAGGAACGCGAGTGCTGCCCGGTGTGAAATCTTGACGCCTTTGGGTGTGCCTGTCGAACCGGAGGTGAAGAGGATGTAAGCGAGCTGTTCGGGATCGTCATTCCGAACAGGAAGTGAAGTTCCGTCGGATATCTCGAGCATTCGCAATTCAATACCGGACACGATAACGCATTCCGTCTGAGTGGAAAAATCCGAGCTCAGACCGGGATCGTCCGTCACAATCAGACGCGGCTGACAGGATCGGATGATCGCGTGTTTTCGAGCGGTGGGCCACCGCGGATCGAGCGGCACATAGACAGCCCCGATGGACAGGCTTGCGAGAATACCGATGACGGCGTTGATCGATCTCGGCAAATCGACGACCACACGATCCTGCGGTGAAACGCCGGCTTCGTGCATTTTACGTGCTGCGCGATCGATGCAGGCGAACAGATCCATGTACGAAATCGCATCCCTGTTCATCCTAATGGCGATTCGATTACTTTGTGCGCAACGTCGCACATATTGCTGGATCACATCGATGTCTCCAAACACCCGCACTGCCCCGAACCGCTCGATTCGTTCGTTCGGCGCAGCAATGTGCAGCCCCAGTGAAAGCCGGCTCCGGCACTGATGAGCATCATGGTCGTTCCATGGGCTTGACCGAGGCGATTCAATGATTCGAACTGGATGGCCATATCCGACGCGAACACATGACCGGCATCCTTCATGCGTCCTCCGACCAGTTTGTTTTCAGGAATGCGGAATGCCCGACAGAAACTCGATCGATCATGTGTGGACATGCAGGGATAAACATACCAGTCCACCTCATCGATCGCCATCGAGTGTTCATCGAGCAGTGTCCGAATCAATCGGTCGATCACTTTGAAGTGGAGAGGGAGCAGGCGCGTCTCGATCAGGGGAATATCGACTGGAATCGGCAGATTGGCTCTCATGGGAAGCCCCACTGCGTTTCTGAGATGCCCTGCTGTGGCGAGACGGGTTCCGAGAATCTGCCAACCTGGTCGATTCCGGCTGATGAGCCATCCCGAAGTTCCGTCTCCGAGAAACGTCAACGGAAACAGCACGCGCGCTCGATACGGAACCTGATCGACTGAAATCAAGATCACTTGGTTGAGCGAGGAATCTGACAGAAGCATCCGTTCGATCGCCCAGAGTGCCATATGAAAATTGGCGCACCCCCCTCCGGTGATGCTAAGTGCCCGACATCCTTCTGATTTCAGGCTTTCACAGACATGTGTTCCCCACGTTTCGTTCCCGGGTGGCACCGTGGAGAAGTCAACTACGAGATCGACCGAATTTGAGATTGGTGAACCGGCGAGCAATCGGGTGACGAGTTCGTTGACATGGGAGGTAACTTCCTTCTCGGATTCATAACATCGCACCGATTGGATGCCAGAGCCGAATGTCTGTCGCAGATTCGGGTAGAATCGGAGAGATGCGGAGAGGAGTTCGAGTCGCTCCCGGTCATTCTCGAGAAGAGTCGAAACCGGAATGATCGTTTCTGGCAACGCATATTCGCAGACACAGATCTGGATCAAAATCCCCTCCGGATGATTGAATGGAATCCTGATTCGAAGCGAACATGCACTCGAATCGGTCCTCTCACGTCTTAAGAGAAGTCATCAGGCGATGTCAAATTCAAAACCGACGCGAGGAGGACACGAGGTCGTCCAGTATTTTTTTATTTACCAATGCAACATCTGTTTTCTATATTTCGTATGTTCATGCGAGCGAGTGTCTCGCCAGGCAGAAACCCACACATGGAGGGCAACCGATGATTGAAACGAGATTCTCCGAAGTATTTGACAGGGACGTTCACGCCCTCGTGCGGTTTTAAGTTTGCTTATCCTGAGTTTTTCGAGCTGATTTAAACACCTCACAACATCTAAAAGAAGTTCTCGGGCGTGTCCTGTCCTGAACCGGAGCGTTTTTTCGGTTGGGAGGACGACATGAATTGTGAACTTGTACAACGCGCAGGAAACGGCGATATGCAGGCGCGTGACGAATTGATCCGCCAGTTGATGCCTCGAATCGAACGGATTGCGAGGCGATATGCGTGGATCGATGGAGTCGATCAGGATGATCTGAAGCAGGAAGCATGTATCGGAGTCATCGAAGGACTCGATCGAGTCGATACTCGCATTGGAACTCCCTCGGAGTTCCTGATGAAGCTCGCCCGCTGGCGTCTGTTGGATTGCCTCAAGAAGATTTTGCGCCAGAAACGCGAAATGTTGCAGGAAGTGGAACCTGAGTCCACTGAACTCGAGTCCGGTCCAGACTTCGAATTCGATCTGCTCGCCGGAAAATTGACGGGTCAACAGAGAGTCATTTTGCAGTATCTGGTTCAGGGTTACACGTGGCGTGAGATTGGAGCCGAGCTTGGATTTACCGCTGCGAATGTATCCCATCATCTGAAGAAAATCAGAAAAGTCTACGGATAAGCGTCACATGGCAATCCGCAGAAATCTGCGCTCTTTCATTCCGGCCTGGATCTCGGTATGATGAATTGTCGTTGTATTGACATACGGAGGTCAGAACATGAAGAAGATGCAGAATCTGTGGTTGATGGTTACTGTTATTGCGCTGTTTTTTGCAGGGTGCTCAAAAAAGGAGATACAACCGCCTTTGCCTGCAGATTCAGGTCTGTATCTGAATATGACGGGAATGGGCGATTCCTGGGCACAATTCAAGACGACCCAGTTCTATCAGGAACTTCTCAAACTGGACTTATGGAAAGACCCCGGGATTGCCAAAGGTGTTGCTGAGGCGCGACAGAGCCTCTTTCTACCGGACCCTGCGGCAGTAGCGCTCAATCAGGAAATCGCAGCGATACTGACGAATCGCCGAGTCGACATCGGGGTGCGCTTCGAGGGAATCATCCCACAGGTTGTTGCGGTTTTTGATCTGGGAGAAAAGGGCGATGCAGTAAAAGTTGTGGATTTTCTGAACAAGACATTCGGATCCAAACCAGTCTCGACGCAGGAGTACCAGAAAACAAAGATCTCAACGATTGCCATCGAAGGACCACTCAGTCTCTCCTACTACTTCCACAAGAACCTTCTGATCGCCTCCAACGATACGCTCGCTATCCAAACGACCATCGATGTGCTTCGGAAACGTGCACCAGGCTTTCTGGATTCGGACGTCTACAAGAAACTGCAGGAGGGAACGTCCAGTTTCGCCAATCGATTCTATTTTTCACCTTCAACACTACAGAAGTTTCTCGATAAGCAGCCCGAGGAAGTGCGAAAGGCATTCAAGGAACTGGTGGATGAATACCAAGAATTGAGGATTGCGTGGAACTTCGGGAAAACCGGAGCCGACAGCGTCATCCGGATCGACTTCAAACCGGCATCCAAGTTCCTGGCCATGTTCCCGAAAAACGGTCGTGAGGGCGCGAGTGAAGCCTGGATCCCGGACAATGCGATCCTGGCATCCTCTGCATCGGTCATGTTCAAAGAAATGTATACCTATCATAAGGACAAGCTGATGGGGACCGCAGAACCGCCGCAGCGGGAAATGATTCTTGCTGGAATCGGAGCCGCCAATCAGGCATTGGGTCTGGACATAGAAAAAGAACTCTTCGACATTCTTGGGAATGAAATATTCTGGTGTATCCAATCGGTCAACTCCGGCGGATTCGCACCAATACCCGAAACTGTTTTCGGGGTCGAGATTCGAGATGAAGCGCGGGCACGCGCGTTGCTTTCCCGCATCGAGAATCTCATTGCCGAAGCCTCTGGAGGCGATCGTGTCGCTTTTACGGAAACTGATGTTGCCGGTCTTGCTTACCGTTCAGTACCACTTCCTTTTGGAGACAATTTGAATCCCGGTTATGCGATCTCAGGTAAGTTTCTGTTACTGGCAACCTCACCTGCAGGCATCACCGAAGCCCAGAAAACGATCCGTGGCGAACGCAAGGGTCTTCTTAAAGACGAGAAATTTCTGGCCGTTGCATCTGAAAATGCCGGGAATGCGATCGGATTTCAATACATGAATCTCGAGTTATTCTGGAAAGCGATCAGCGATATCGTGAACAATTATCGAATTCTGATGCCCAAAGACATCAATCCGGATCATCTCCGAGCCGCATGCACGACACTGGGACTGATCGATTCCTATTTTGCGGATGCGGCTGTCGCGGATTCGCACCTTGAAAGTCGATTGAAAATCCTGGTTCGATAACCGATTGCGTTTGATTAGCACGGACACTCAGCATCACGTTGTTGAATGGAAATGTGAGGAACGCGATTGCGGCGATTCTGCCGATGAGCAGTGACGTGCAGGCAGCGATCGCTCCGATCGACTTAAACCAGTGGATCATGCAAGACAGAGTCAGCATGATCACAACGACCTCGATGGCGGTGGCGACGGTGATGGGAAAGGTCTTCTTGGAATTGACCAGCACACTTCGTTGAAACGATATCAACACCTCGAGCCCCGGCAGAATGGTGACGATCATGAGGGGTATGAGCGAAAACTGCATCAGTTCGTCCGACAGGCCTGAGACCGTTGAAAACCAGAATCGCGAAAGAGGAGTAAAGGCGAGCAGCGAGAGACCAGCAACGAGCGTCAAGGCGAGGCGGACTGCGAATGTTCTGAGTTTTCGATATCCAGCCAATGAATCTCCGAGCAGAGCGACGCCCACCTCCTGATATGACAGACCAAGACTTTTAAAGATAAAACTGACAGAACTGATCACCGGGAGAACAGCCAGTGATTCGATCGGAAATCGGCTCTGGCCGACAAAAAACGTGATCATGGGTTGTGCACTGAGACCCAGAATCGATGATAGCGCAAGCGGGTAGTAGAAACGGGTGATCTGAAGATAGGACAAATCTGAGCCAGTGATCGGAGATTTTGTTTCTGATTGCTGCTCTCGAAACCGTTTCACGACGTGTCTAGCCATGAAACGGATCGATGCGGCTTCCATGAGAACTCCCATCGACAATGCAAATGAACCGACCCATGCACCTGCGATGGTTGGCATGAAGTACCAGACCGCGAGTGCTGAAATGGTCATGGAGCAGAGACGAATGAAAGTGCCTTTTCCAACCAGATGCGTCAGTTTGTTGCGGATGAGAATCCCCTGGTAGAAACGTCGATAACCGATCGCGCTCGGCCAAGGAAGGAGTAGCAGAGTGGCGACATGCGTAAGATGAGCGAGATCCTCCGGGAGATCGAGTACTCGATAAGCGATGAAGTCGAATACAGGCGGCATCAGGAGGGTGATCATCAACAGGGTGATAATCAAATTGAGCAGGTGGGTGTATTTTCTGAGTTTGAGGAATGCTGCGGTA
>CAYYMM010000172.1:0-6895 GCA_964472395.1 uncultured bacterium
GCAACATTCTGATCGAATTCTGTTGATCCTGTCAGTTCCATGTAACGGCACCACACGAAAACGGCCTCCTGCGTGTTGTCGGATTCGACTATCCGATCCGTGCCGGTTCGATATTCATCTTCGATCATACCTCCGAATTCGGGATCGGATGGGTCACTGACCTGCCAGAGATCCAGAAATCGGCAGATCTGCTCCCACTCCGTCATGTGATCGATGGCCGGAACAGGAGTTCGACTCGGTGTTCGAGCGAGGCCTCCGGGGCGACTCTGCCCGAAATCAAAATCGGTGGGCTGTGGCGGAGTCGCAAGGGTCGATGGGATCGAATAGACAACAATTAAAATACATACAACAACAAGTCGGCGCGTCATGGTCACCTCCTCATCAGTAATCAGAGAATAGAATGTTCAAGGGGTGCGGGCAAGGAGATTATCGATGCTTCTGAGATCGGAGATGGAATGCACCGAATAGCTGTCGGGAGGAAACGGATTGGCTCGAAGCAACTGTCTGAGTATCGTTCCGGGGCCGATTTCCACAAATCGGCGGACTCCGGATCGATACATGTTCGATAGGATCGTTGTCCACCGCACGGGACGGACTAACTGAGATTCCATGCATAGACGGATCGTGGACGGGTCAGATTCGACGCAACCCGAGACATTCATGTACAGCTCGATGACCGGAGGGTGCATCACGACGCGACGTACCGCTTCCTTCCAGCTATCCAAAGCGGAGTTCATTGCCGGAGAATGCCAGGCGCCCGAAACCTGGAGAAAGACGATGCGGCCGCCTTCGTCATGTATTGCGGCGGATAGTGATTCGATAGATGCACGCGGTCCCGATATAACCGTCTGATCCGGGGCGTTGAAATTAGCACCCACCATCAAAGGATCACATCGATCGACGATCAAGGTCTCTACCCGATCCGCTGACAAGCCGATGATGGCAGCCATGGTTCCGGGGGTCGATTGGGACGCATCATGCATCAACTGTCCACGACGGGCAGTTAACTCGATTGCGGTTTCGGACGAGAACAACCCGGATGCCACGCATGCAGAGAACTCACCCAGCGAATGTCCGGCCGTTGCCTCTGCACGGATACTTCTCACAGAGAGTTCTTCGAGCAGCGCGAGATTTACGGCTGTGATGCATGGTTGAAGGACATCCGTTCGGGATAGACGCGAGAGGGGGCCTCGAAAACACGATGCGGCAATATCGATACCTGAAATCTGAGACGCACGTTCGAAAAGCGCGAGTGCCAGGGGAGACGATCGGACGAGATCACGACCCATTCCAACGAATTGAGATCCCTGCCCCGGAAACAGAAACGCTGTTTTCATCTCAGCTGAATGTCGTCGTCAGGCCGCCATCGACGACGATCGTCTGACCTGTGATATACGAGGAGAGATCCGATGCGAGAAACAGCACGACAGATGCGACTTCATCCGGTTTCCCGAATCGCTGCATGCTGATACGTTCGAGGTACTTCATTCGAAGCGGCTTCGGTATCTTCGACGTCATCTCGGTGTCGATGAATCCGGGAACTATTCCGTTTACTCGAATGCCTTTCGATGCCGTTTCGGCAGCAATCGTCCGGGTAAACGCCAGCATTGCTCCTTTGGAGGCACTGTAAGCGGCCTGGCCTGAGACTCCGAAAACGCCCGAAACCGAAGCGATGTTGATGATGGATCCTTTCCGTTCGATCAACATCGGCCGGATCGTTTCTCTCGTCCAGTTGAACACGGTCGTCAGATTCGCTGCGAGAACCCTGTCCCATTCTTCGGTGTTCATCATCGGGAAGAACATGTTGCTGGTCACACCTGCGTTGTTGACGAGGACATCGGGAACGCCGCAGGCCGACTGGCATTCTTCCAGACACGCCGCAATCGCGGATCGGTCGGTTCCATCGATCCGAAACGGGCGGACACCGCTCAGCGATTGTTGCATTTCAGCTGCGATGGAATCACTCCGGACATAAGTAAACCAGACCTGTGCACCTTCACGATGCAGACACTCGACAATCGCCCGTCCGATGCCACGTGTTCCTCCGGTTACAATGACAGTTTTTCCTTCCAACAGTGCACTCATAACACCGCTCCCAGTATAAGATCCCGGATCCGGTCACGGATCAAATCGGGCACATCCCGGATCAGTTTACGCGATTCGATGTTCCACATTGTCAGATCAGTTTCCCCGGTGGCAATCTCAATCAACGTCCGGCGGTTGGAAAGAGCATGTGTGAATCGGATGCGGCCGCTGTAAGCATCGGTCAGTTCGGTTCGTGTAGTCAGGATCAGATCGTCTCCCAGGAGCGCCGGAGCGTGATACTGGCATTCCTGACGCACGACGATCAGCGCAATCCCCTGATCCAGTGCGGTCTGAAAGGGTATGATCGATTCGAGCAGGGCGAGTCTTCCACGCTCGAACCAAAGAAAATACACCGAGTTGTGTGCGACTCTGAGCATGTCCACATCGCGAAACTCGACCCGGATATCGATCGATCCGCGGATTTCCCGTTTCATGACACACTACATTTCATCGAGTTTGATCGTGAGACTCCGGGGGATGAACGGGGGAAGCGATACCGTCTGCACTTTCACGTTTCCCGTCGCAGTCCGGGCAATGAAATCGAGTCCGGAATAAGCATATCGGATGTCGAACAGAGCCAGTGCCATCTGTGTGTCCAGCGCCTGTGAAAATCCCGCGGTGATGACCTCCGCCACTGTTTCCTCTCCTGAGACAATCCGCGTATCGCGCGCCATCGGTGTTCCCTGTTCGAGCGATTTCAATCCGATGATCTTCCGCTTCAATCCTGTTTCACGTCGCGCATCGATGGCCGTTTTGCCATGATACGCATCCTTTTGAAAATCGATCATCCATTGCAATCCCAATGTGAGGGGATCCCGGACAATCCGCCCTTCCTGGTTGATATTGAAGAAACGGCCGTCGAGTTTGAGAATGTCGAACACATCGATGCCGCATGCGCCTCCGCTGTGTTTCTCAGTCAGAGTCAACAGACGGTCGTAGACATTCCGACATTGCGTGACTGGCACAAGCATCAGATATCCGAATTCGCTGGTTTTTCCGGTTCGCAACAGTACGATGCCATCGCCGTTTTCGTCGTGCAGTTCGACCGACAGATAAGGCATCCCCAGTACATCCGGGCCGAACATTTCGCGTGCCACCGCCCAGGCCTGCGGACCGTCAATCGAAAATGCCGCATACGAATCCGTCAGGCATTCGTAGGTGATCTGCTTCGTATTTGCTGTCGCAAGACGCTGTTCGATGACTGCAGTTTCGACGCAACTTTCGCAAACCATCCAGATCGTATCGTCCTGATTCGCCACGTATACATCGCTGAGTACGTGACCATCGTCATCGGCGAGAAAAGTATGGATGACGCGTCCATACCGGATATTGGCGATGTTTGCCGGCAGGATCTCATCCAGAAAATATAGCGCCTCTTCACCCCGGAAGCAGAATTTCTGAAAGTGTGAAAAATCGGTCAGCCCGACGGTTTCACGAATGGTGCGATACTCGTCTTCCAAAGACCGATAACGTGAAACAGCCGTAAATCCGTCCCGTGACGTCAACACGGCGTTGCGCGAAGTGGAGAAGTCGTGCAGGGCAGATAGAAACGTCATCGTGCACCTCCTTCCACAGTCTGAGTCGGGGCGGATGTGATAGTCTGGTTGTCAAGAATGTAGTCGACGATGGTATTGATGGAGCGCAGCACGGAAATGTTGCCTTCCTCGATCTTGACCTTGAATTCCTGTTCGATCCCGAGAATGATTTCGAGCGCATCGAGGGAATCAAGTCCGAGACCGGAACCGATGAGCGATGCGTCTTCGTGCAAATCCTCTTCAGTGTATGAAAGTGACAGTCTCTGGATCAGATCGCGTTTGACACGCGAAATCACTGCCGACCGGGTCGCTATTTTCTTTTCGATTGACGCGTTCATTCTGATGCGATTCTTCCTTCCTGACTGGATTGGATAGTCGATAGAAGACATATGTTTAGCAAATAGGGACGCATTTTCCAAGAACGTTTTTCGGGATTTGTTGTAACGATCGACCCGGACTAATCGATCAGTAGCGCGACCAATCCGAGTTGTCCTGCGGACGACAGATAGGCAGTCAGAACCATTTTTCCCGATCCGTCGGGAATCGACAACGCGATCGAGATATTGCGTAATACTCCGGAAGACAGTGTCCGAGCGCTCCCGAATTCGGCTCCACTGATCATCCTCGCGCCGATCCTGTCGGAAATTCGTTTCGCTGCTCCTTCGATCCGTTTGGCTTCCACGCCATAATCGGCATCAATCACGAGGGCCGCAGTCGATCGGTCGCTTTGGTTCAGTTCGGAGAGGAACCCTTCCAATTCACGAGCGATGTTCAATGCGGATCGATCCGAGCTCAGATTGACGCATCTCCAACCCAACCAGCGTCCCAGGATCTTTGCCTTCCGGGCCGCTGCAGACGCGGCGGATTCCAGAACCAGACACGCCGCTCCGTCACTTACAGGCCGATCCTCTATCCCTGCGTCCTCATGAGAACTCTCATCCACATACGAATACGATTCCTGCCGCTCATCGACGCCGCATGCCAGACAGATCAAGGCATGACCGCGCCGGATTGCGAGCGCAGCATAGATCAGGGCGTGGAGTCCGGCTCCGGGCGCACCGCAGAGAGTGGAAGAGAATCCTTTTAATCCGAGTGCCCGCGAGCATTGTCCGGCAACCGAATTCAGGACGATGTAGGGAAACATGACCAGATTGGGCGCAGACAGACCGGAAACTGCGATGCTTCTGAGATGGGCCGCTTCGCCGCGATTCGGACCGTCACAGAGACCCAGGATTAAACCGATCTGCCTGGCATCAGACGGCTTCAACGATAGTTCAGCATGCTGGACCGCCCGTTTCGATACCAGTGTCGCGAGTTGGCTGGACAAATCCATTTCCTTCAGAGGGAGTCGGCGGTCCATCTGAATGACGCGATTGCCATCGAACACGAACGATCGCGGATCGGACGGATCATTCGCATCAGCCGGCGTGAGACTGCTGAAACCCGTGATCACCGTGTCATCCGGAACCGGATGAGCTGCGGGAGACACCTCGCTGTGGTTCGTCGCGATGACAAGTGCCGAGTTGTTGCCGGCAAACGCAAAATTGTTCGAAAGAAACACGGTTGCATCTGTAGCCCTGGGTATGTTCGGCACGTAATCCAGTCCACAGCCATCCCGGGCGGTTGTGAAGCGCAAAGTAGGGGGCAGCAATCCATCATTCATCATGAGCAGTGATGCGGATGCTTCCAGGATTCCTGCAGCTCCGAGCGCATGACCAAAAAAAGACTTCGAGGAACTGACTGGAGGTGGTAACCGATCGATAAAGACTCGCGTGATCGCCTTCGATTCCGTCCGGTCATTCGGCATCGTTCCCGTGCCGTGGGCATTAATGTATCCGATGGAAGCCGGATCGATCCTTGCATCATGCATGGCGCGAGTCATCGCGAGAATCGCCCCCTCGCCCTGTGGATCCGGAGCAGTTGCATGATATGCATCATTGCTCAGTCCGTATCCTAAAATCTGTCCCCGGATCCTCGCTCCCCGACGCTTCGCAGCGTCGCCGTTTTCAAGCACCCAAGCTCCGGCGCCTTCTCCCAGATTCATCCCGGCGGGTTCTGAGAACGGGGCGCATTCCGTGATACAGGTGGCTTTCAGAAAATCGAATCCGGCGAAGGTCGACGGAGCAAAGGCATCCGAACCGACCACGAACACGTGATCGAGGATGCCCTCGGCGATTAGATCAGCACCCAGGCCGATTGCATTGCTGCTCGCCGCACATGCCGTCACCACTGTAGTTGAAAACCCGCTGATTCCGAAAACTCGGACGAGTGTCCGTTCCATCAAATAGTATCGCCGGTACTCCCGATATACGGAATCGGTTCGCATTCCTGCTCCAGGAACAATCGGTGTCTGAAGATACTCGGCTTCAATCGTCAGCATCGGACCTGAACATGTCGCGCAGATCAGACCTGTTCGATCCTGAAGAGAGTTGCGCTCGATCGAGGCATCGCGCAAGGCATCTCTGAGTGCGAAATAGCCGAACTGGAGATGCCGATCCCAGGTCTCCGTGTCGCCGGGATCCGAGGGCTCTTTCAGCGTCTCGATCTGTACCGGCGCATGGACATGAGACCGGAATACCGCCGTATCGAATCCTTCAATGGGCCGGATACCGGAGTTCGATGATTTCAAAGCAGTCAGAAAGGCGGAAATCGAGTTTCCGATCGGAGAAACGATGCCGATCCCGGTAATAAAAACTCCCCGCGGACCTTTCACATAACCTCCAAGATCAGCGCGTAATGATATCCCATATGTGTCGATGCCGTGATCAGGACATGTCCCGGCAGTCGAATTGCGTCATCCCTCCACCCGTTGAGCAGAGCGACCACATTGAACAATACGGATACAGATTCGGCATAACCGGTTCTGAAAACGGTCGTGTGTTGGAGGGGGCGGACGCCGTATCGATCGAAATAGCGCTCGATTGCAAGGAGTTCGAATCGGTCGTCCTCATTTCCCTGAGGAGTGCGCAGGATGCACTTCGTGCGCCGCGGATCGACACCGGAGCGCGCGTAAGCGATCTCGATGGCGGCGAGGAGACCGGCTTCGGATTGGCAACCTTCGAGCAGCGGACCCGGTTCGTGAGTCATACCCGACCCAAGAATCTCAGCGAGAATCGAATGCCCACTGACAAGAGCACTTGAACGCGATTCAACGAGGAGAGCAGCAGCCCCCTCTCCAAGAACCCGCTGATGGGCCGGCAGAGGAATCTCTCCATACCGGAGTTCGTCGCAGGCATGGGCCAGATATCCCACGGTATCATAATTGTAGAAATACC
>CAYYMM010000173.1:0-6522 GCA_964472395.1 uncultured bacterium
CTATCGTTCCGATGTTGACGTGCGGCTTCGATCGTTCAAACTTTTCCTTAGCCATGATTCATTCCCCCCTGCACTACCAGCGATAATGCGCGAATGCTTTGTTTGCTTCAGCCATTTTATGCGTATCTTCACGTTTTTTGATCGATGAGCCTCTGTTGTTTGCTGCATCGATGATCTCGCTCGCCAGCTTCTCAGCCATTGAGTTTTCGGAACGGGCGCGCGAGTATGTAATCAACCATCGAAAACTCAATGCAAGGCGACGATCAGGCGGAACTTCGATAGGTACCTGATAGGTTGCACCGCCAACCCGACGCGATTTGACCTCGAGCAGAGGCTTCACATTTTCGACAGCTTTTTTGAAGATCTTCATTGGATCTTGTTTCGTGCGTTCTTCAATAATTTCCAGCGTGTTATAAAAAATATTCTCGGCCAGACTTTTCTTTCCATGTTTCATGATGCTGCTGATAAACTTGGCAGCAACTACGCTGTTATACTTCGGATCCGGAAAACTTTCTCGTTTTTCAACTACCTTACGACGCGGCATTCGAACCTCCCGCTACTTTGTCCACTCCCGAATTGGGACCAACTGAAAACTATTTCTTCGGCCGTTTGGCTCCGTACTTCGAGCGTCCCTGCATTCTGCCGTCGACTCCTGCGCTCTCAAGAGTTCCACGAACGATATGATAGCGAACACCCGGCAGATCCTTGACGCGGCCACCACGAACCAGAACCGTCGAGTGTTCCTGAAGATTGTGTCCTTCACCTGGAATATATGCGGTGACTTCAATCCCGTTTGTCAAACGGACACGCGCAACTTTTCGCAGCGCCGAGTTCGGTTTTTTCGGGGTCGTTGTCGATACTTTTGTGCAGACACCCTTGCGCTGAGGGCAATTGACAAGCGCGGGTGATTTCGATTTGACATTGATCTTCGAGCGACCCTTTCGAACAAGCTGATTAATTGTCGGCACCTTTCCCTCCTGTGGGTTCAAGAAACTGCACGAGCTTAGCGATGCATATTTCGATTGTCAAGCTAAAATTTGGAAGATCAGTCTATCTGTCTTGTTTCCTTATGAAACTTATGAGGATTTCTCCTCCATGGATTCTGTTGCGGGTCCCGCCAGATCGGCCTTCTCTCGTTCACCTTCGATCCTGGTCGCAGTATGCCGGTACATTTTAAATCCAGTACCCGCGGGAATCAGACGGCCAACGATGACGTTTTCTTTCAGTCCCCTGAGATTGTCAATTTTACCGGAGATTGCGGCTTCTGTGAGCACGCGCGTTGTTTCTTGGAATGAAGCGGCGGAGAAGAAGCTGTCGGTTGACAGTGACGCTTTGGTGATTCCCTGCAGAAGCAAGCTTCCTTTCGCCGGCTGTCCTCCCTGGTGCATAACGCGTTCATTCTCTTCACGGAAACGCCATCGATCCACCTGCTCACCCAGCATGAACTCAGTGTCGCCAACTTCGTCGATGCGGTACATTTTCAGCATCTGCCGTGTAATGACCTCGATGTGTTTGTCGTTGATCGTGACACCCTGAAGTCGGTAAACGGCTTGAATTTCATTGATCAGATACTTCTGCAATTCTTTTTCACCCAGGACCGCCAGGATATCATGAGGATTCAAAGATCCATTCATAAGTGGTTCGCCGGCTTTCACGAGATCGCCTTCCTGCACATTGATGTGAGTTCCTCGTGGGATGGCATACTCTTTCGTTGCACCAGAGACGCCCCTAATCATGATTTTCTGCATCCCTTTTTCTATGGCGCCGTATTGGATTTCCCCATCGATTTCGGCGATGACCGCGCATTCCTTTGGTTTACGAGCTTCGAACAACTCAACAACTCGTGGCAGACCGCCCGTGATGTCCTTCGTCTTTTGGCTTTCCCTCTGAAGCAAGGCGACCTTATCACCGGCATTTATAATCTGCTTGTTTTCAACCAGCAAATGTGCGCCAGTTGGAAGGGCGACCCGGGTTCTTGATCCCTTGATCGTGAAACTCGGATGTAATGGATGCAACTCCTGTTGGTGCATCGGACAGTACTGCTTACGTCCTTCCCGCTTTTTAATTTCCCGGTAGCCGCATTTCTGTACAGAACATTTCAATTCTTCCCTGAAGATTCCGATGACCTTTCGAGACTGCCCGGTCACGAGATCCAGCTCTTCTTTAAGAGTGACTTCCTCGATGACATCTTCCAGTTGAACTTCTCCTCTCGTCTCAGCGAGCAACGGCATCGCAAACGGATCCCATTCAGCCAGAAGGAACGTTTTCTGTTCTGGATTGGACGGCATTTTAGATTCAACGATCAGTTGATCCCGTTTGACACGCTGCCCGTGCTTTACGTGCACTTTCGCTCCGCGAGCGATGTAATTTGTTTCCAGTTCTTGATTGGTTTCATCATCAACGAACACCTTGAAAAAGCATGCACGATCGTTGACTTCATATCCGCCCTCTATTGGAGTTAATACCGAAGCGGATTCAACGAGCTTATCGCCTTCGAGATGGTAGAACTTAACGATTCCATTCACCTTTGCAAAAAAGGCCGGCTGCGTGATGTCGCCATGAAGCACCTTCAGTTTCGCGCCATAGGGAATTTTTTCCGGAACGATCCATTGCTGGCGCATTTTTTCCACGAGGATCTCACCGGGAATGATTTCCGCACCATTCTCCCGCAAGATCTGTAGTTTTCCCTCGAATTCCTTAACCTTGTCATCATACAGATCATCGGTTTTTACGAAGTAAGATTCTTCCCTATCCTCACCCCTCAGTGTAATGAGAACACCCGGAACATATTCCTGGCGATGATCGGTAATGGTCAGTTTCCCTGCGAACGTCGTGCGAATATGCGGTTGAGCAATAATGACACGGCCTTCTTTTCGAGACAGCACCACGACTTCACCTTGTGAGTTTGTTGCAACTTTCAGCGATGGAGAGATAATGACACGTCCAGAGATCTCTGTTTCCGCTGTAACATCCTCCTCCATGACTTTCGCGGTTCCGCCGATATGGAATGTCCGCATCGTGAGCTGCGTACCAGGTTCACCGATTGATTGTGCCGCGACGACGCCCACTGCTTCTCCCATTTCCACCAGATGCCCTTGGGAAAGATCCCGACCGTAGCATTTACGACAAATTCCGTGGCGGCATTCACAGGTCAAAGTGGAGCGAATGCGTACCTTTTCGATACCCGCGTTAACAATACGTAACGCTCGGACTTCATCGATCTCGGATTGAGATGGGCAGAGAATCTGACCAGTGAAGGGATCTTTGACGTCGTAGACCGCAACCCGTCCCAGGATACGGTCATAAAGAGGTTCGATCTCTTCGCCACCTTCGACGATCGCAGAGACATCGATACCATCGTCCGTACCGCAATCCTCCTGCATGACAATGACATCCTGAGCGACGTCAACAAGACGTCGGGTCAGGTAACCCGAGTCAGCGGTTTTCAATGCGGTATCGGCTAGTCCTTTTCGAGCACCGTGGGTCGAGATGAAGTACTGAATAACCGTCAATCCTTCGCGGAAATTCGCAGTAATCGGAGTCTCGATAATCTCACCGGAAGGCTTTGCCATCAAGCCACGCATTCCAGCCAACTGTCTGATCTGCATCTTTGAACCGCGAGCACCGGAATCCGCCATCATGTAGATGGGATTGAAATGTCCACTCTCGCGAATCTGCTCACCATTCGGTTTCAAACGAGGAGCTTCCAGTGATTTGAACAGTTCGTTCGCAACCTTTTCCGTTACATGAGACCAGATATCGACAACTTTGTTGTATCGCTCACCATCTGTGATGATGCCATCTTGATACTGTTTCTCAACTTCGATGACTTCATTGCGTGCTTTATCAATAAAATCGACTTTCGTTTCAGGGATATATAGATCATTGATGTTGATCGAAACGCCAGCTCGACACGCGTATGAAAAACCCAGATCTTTGACGGCATCGAGAGTTTCGACGGCCTGTGCCTTTCCATGTTCACGATAGACCTGCATGATAATGTTTGCGAGTTCTTTTTTCCCTGCAACTTTATTAAAAAACGGGAATGTCTTCGGGAGTGCTTCATTGAAAAGAACACGTCCGACAGATGTCGACATCAATTGCCCGTCAACGCGAACGAATACATTTGCCTGAAGTGCAACAGCATCTGCCATATATGCTTGGATCGCTTCGCGCGGCGATGCGAAAATACTGCCTTGCCCCGGTTCGTTATCACGCTGTCGAGTCAGATAGTAGCAACCAAGAACGATGTCCTGACTGGGAACCGCGATGGGGTTACCGTTTGCGGGCGACATGATATTGTTCGCACCCATCATCAACAAGCGAGCTTCCAGTTGAGCTTCAATTGAGATAGGAACATGCACCGCCATTTGGTCTCCGTCGAAATCGGCGTTGAATGCGGTGCAGACGAGAGGGTGAATTCGGATTGCCTTTCCTTCGATCAACATCGGTTGGAAAGCCTGGATGCCAAGTCGGTGCAGTGTTGGAGCGCGGTTCAGCATGACCGGGTGATCCTTGATCACTTCTTCAAGTATATCCCATACTTCCGGCACTTCCTGCTCAACCATCTTCTTGGCTGTCTTGATTGTCGTAACCAGTCCTTTTTCTTCCAGTTTATTAAAGATGAATGGTTTGAAGAGTTCGAGCGCCATCCGTTTTGGAAGGCCGCACTGACTGAGTCTCAACTCCGGACCGACCACGATGACGGAACGACCGCTGTAATCGACACGTTTGCCGAGTAGGTTTTGACGAAAACGTCCTTGCTTGCCTTTGAGCATGTCCGAGAGCGATCGCAAAGGCCTGTTGTTTGGGCCCTTGAGAGCCCGACCGCGACGCCCGTTATCGAATAAGGCATCAACTGCCTCCTGTAGCATCCGTTTTTCATTCCGGACAATCACGTCTGGCGCTTTCAGTTCTTGGAGGCGTTTGAGTCGATTGTTACGGTTGATGACACGACGGTACAGATCATTGAGATCAGAAGTGGCGAAACGTCCGCCATCCAAAGGCACGAGAGGGCGCAATTCCGGTGGAAGGACCGGGATCACTTCCATGATCATCCATTCCGGGCGATTCCCGGACACTTTCAGTGCCTCAAGAACTTTGAGTCGCTTGACGACTTTTTTCTTGGTCTGCAAAGAGGTTTTCTCATCGCGCATCTGCTGTCTGAGATCCGGAATCAGACTATCGATATCGATTTTCGCGAGCAACTCTCGGATTGCTTCCGCGCCCATTCCTGCTTTAAAACGGGGCCCGTATTCTTCCCGATATTTCTGATACTCCTCCTCATCCATCATCTGTTTTTCCTTGAGAGGTGTATCACCCGGATCGACTACGACATAAAGTTCGAAATAGAGAACCCGTTCGAGTTCTCTCAAAGTCATGTCCAAGACATTTCCGATTCGAGAAGGCAAACCCTTGAAAAACCAAACATGCGAGACAGGGCATGCGAGTTCGATATGGCCGAGGCGTTCGCGTCGAACCTTTGATTGAATCACCTCGACGCCACATTTGTCACAGATCACGCCTCGATGCTTCATGCGCTTGTATTTGCCGCAATTACACTCGAAATCCTTGGTCGGACCGAATATTTTGGCGCAGAAGAGACCGCCACGTTCCGGTTTGAAAGTCCGATAATTAATGGTCTCAGGCTTCGTCACCTCGCCGTGTGACCATGATCGGATCTTCTCAGGAGACGCGATCCGGATCTGAATCGAATCCCACTTCTTCGTATCGCGTGGTTTTTCAAAAAGGGTATATATATCGTCCAAAGCTGGAACCTCCATGCTGAAGGGTTTCTGTCAAGCGATCGACAGGCTGGAATGCGAGACTTTCACTCATCCAACCGTGAATCACTGTAACAACGCATCCGGCTGCGTCTGCGCTTCGGGACCCGTCTGCATGTCTGCAACAGTCCCCTTTTCCGAATCGATCAGTTCGACATCCAGTCCGAGAGCCTGTAGCTCCTTGACCAGAACATTGAACGATTCCGGCACTCCGGGTTCCAACATACTTTCCCCCTTGACGATCGCCTGGTAGATGCGGGTTCGCCCCAAAACATCATCCGATTTGACCGTCAGCATTTCCTGGAGAGTATGTGCCGCCCCGTAGCCTTCCAGCGCCCACACTTCCATTTCTCCAAACCGCTGCCCACCAAATTGAGCCTTACCACCGAGTGGTTGCTGCGTGACCAACGAGTATGGACCAATGGAACGAGCGTGAATTTTGTCATCAACAAGGTGAGCCAGTTTCAATATATAGATATACCCGACAGTAACAGGCTGATCAAACGCTTCACCCGTTCGCCCATCATACAGGATTGTTTTTCCGTCTTCAGGCAATCCAGCCAGTTTCAGCATCTCGGAAATTTCTGACTCATTCGCTCCGTCGAACACCGGCGTAGCCATGTAAACGCCTTCTTTAAAGGACTTCGCCAGATCAACAAGCTCGTCATCCGAGATAACATCGATGGTTTTACCCAATTCATGATTGTGGAACAGATTTTTTAGCATATCGCGGAGAGTC
>CAYYMM010000174.1:0-6521 GCA_964472395.1 uncultured bacterium
GAAAAAACCTATCGCGCCCGGCTCATCGGCACACTCCCCGGACCGCTCTTTATCGAAGCGCATATCGAACGAGGTTCTCACCGGCGGGTCCGCGTCTCCATCATCCGGATCTCAACGGAATTCCCGGCAAAATCCGCCTGGTTCGAGGCGAACCATGCTTCACCGACAATGTCCGCCACCCTGATCCGACCGATCGACTACCGGAACGAGGAAACGCTTGCCGAAATCGATCTGTGGACCGGGCGCCACCACCAGATCCGCGCAGTCTGCGAAGCAATCGGCCATCCGATCCTCGGCGACCGCCGATACAACCGTGTCAAAGGTTTGAGACGCCTGAAAAATTCACGTGAGGGGTTCTCGATCCACGACCTGACCTGTATCACACTGCGGATACCGGATTGGGGAATCGAGGTCCACGCGGTCTAGTTTCCCCAGCCGAATTCCACGTGATCGACATTACCGATCAAGGTCATCCCCTCATCCAGCATGGCGGTCCAGAACAAAACACCCTGCGTGGAAGGCGGTACTTCCTCATCCGGCCACGGAAAATCCAGAATCACGTACGTCAGCGGCGTCGTCCCGCCGGCATCGAGCGTGATCGGTTCCCATGAAAGGGTCTGGTTCCACCGCCTCCAGTGATCCGAACCGAAGAAGTAATTTCCATACACATCCAGGAGCACGAACAAGCGGAGATCGATCGTCTGTTGCAGGGAGTATCGGATTTCGAGATCCAGGAAGAAATGATCCTGAGGACGGAAAAAGACCTCATTGAGCCGCAGATCCAGCGTGACATGATCGCCTCCCGGTGTCGCTGTCGGAGTCACCCACGGCGTCGGCGTGACGGTCGGAGTCGGCACCTGCACGGTTGCCGTCGGGGTCGGGGGAGGGGTCGGCGTCGAGGGTTGCGGGGTGTTGGTCGGATCCGGAGTCGCGGTCGGTGTCATCGGCGGCGTCGCGGTCGGACTGGCCGTCGCAGTCGGTGTCGGCGTGTGCGGTCCTGCAAAGAAACTGAACGCGCCGGCCTGGGCTGTCGATTCAATCGTCGTAGTTGAAGACGAATAATCAGTTCCATACACATACGTCGTATCATACCCGGTCGCAATCACCCGGAAGTAATACTCGATGACCGGCCCCTGAGACACAAACAGACTGCCGGTATAATAATCATTCGCACCGGACACATCATAAAAAGACATCGCCATCGACGTGAATGTCGGAGATCCCTCAGTCCGATAGAATAATGTCACCGTGCCCTCAGCGCCCGGCGGAGACACGGCCAGATAGAATGACACCATCCCGGCAATCTCGGGCAGAAACGGATCCCGCATCGTGAAACTGAACGGAGTGACCTGAGACGGGACATGAAATGACGGGATGATGGCCCGCTCGCCAGCCACTGCGGGCCCCTGCATGACCAGCAGCAGGATCGACAGGATGAGAACCGTTTTGATCTGAACCCGCATGAGAACCTCCTGACTTACGAAATGTTGGATCACACTCCGTCTACCCCATTATATCAGCAAGTTCGATGCCAACGCCATGATCCGCTTGCAATCCCCGGTCATCCTACCCCATCCCTTTCGATCGGGTCGAGTCAATTACATTCAATGTAATCGTCGTCCCCCCATCTGGTGCTTCTTCAGATAGTACGACATGATTCGCGGCGTGATCCCCAGCAACCCCGCCGCCTTCTGCTTCACGCCATCGGCAGCCTCCATGGCACGCTCGATCATAACACGCTCCATCCGGTCGATGTTTTCCTTCAGATCGTATCCGTGAATCAGGCCTTCATCCGGAGCCATCACACCCATCGGCGAAACCGGCGCCGAGTCGATCAGATCCGGGCTCAGAGATGCCTCCGAAATCATCTTACCGGTCTCCAGAATCACGGCGCGCTGAATCACATTCTCCAGTTCCCTGACATTGCCCGGCCAGTCGTATGCCGCGAGTCGAGCGGTAGCCTCCCGCGTAAACCCCTTGAACACTACCTTCGACTCCTTTCCATACTTCTCCAAGAAATGCTGCGCCAGACCCGGGATATCCTCACGGCGATTCCTCAGCGGCGGCAGATCGATCTGAATCACGTTGAGGCGGTAAAACAAATCTTCACGGAACCGGCCCTCTTTCATTTCCTGCTTCAAATCCTTGTTCGTCGCCGCAATGATGCGCACATCGACTTTTCGGGGTGTCCGCGCCCCGAGCGGAGTGATTTCGCGCTCTTGCAGCATCCGGAGCAATTTCGCCTGAATCGATACATTCATGTCGGCGATCTCGTCTAAAAACAACGTCCCGCCGTCGGCTTTTTGAATCAATCCGATCCGAGCATCGACGCCGGTCGCCACGCCGCGCTCGATGCCGAACAGTTCGCTCTCGAGCAGATTCTCGGGCAACGTCGAACAGTTGATCCCGATGAAAACCTTGTTTTTCCTCGAGCTGTTGTAATGAATCGTCCGCGCAGCCATCTCCTTTCCCGTGCCGGTCTCACCGGTAATCAACACCGTCGCCGTGCTCGGAGCCACCCGCTCGATCAACGTAAAAATCGCTCGCATGGATTGCGAACTGCCGACGAGCGACCCGAACCGATAGCGTTTCCCGAGTTCCTCTTTCAAACGCAGATTCTCCTCATCCAGAATCTGCTTGGTCTCACTCAACTCCTGCCGCTCGCGAACCGCATTGAGTGCAATCGCTGCGATCTCACCAACAGTCTCCACAAGCACACGGTCCGCTTCATAAAACAGGCCGCGTTCGAGCAGATTGTCCACATAGATCAGGCCTTCATTGCGGGCCGAACCGTCGTGGGAGGGGATCGGCACGCAGAGCACGGATCGGAGCCCGAGCGACTGAATGCTCTTCTGCTCCCGAAACGCCTCCTCCGCCGCCGCATCGGCACTCAGATACGTCTTTCCGGTCTCCATGACCCGCTCGATGATCGATCGCGACGTCTCGAACTGGGGATTCGTGATGTCCTCCTGGTTCAGATTCCGGCTGATGTGGAACCGGAAATCGCCGCTGTCGCTCCGCAGCATCAGAAAACCCCGTTCGGCTTCGGTCGCCTCGATGACCTGATCCAGCGCTTCGAGAAGCAGGCGGTCGAGATCCTGGGCGGAGAGCATTTTGCGGATGCTGCGTACAAGAAACCGGATGGGCCCTGTATCGGTGATCTTTTTCATGCGTATCGTCCTCCCGCGATCGTCCGGTGTCGGATCCGGAATCTTCGCGTCACGAATCGAATTCGGCTGCATCGGTGTCTCCTGGTCGCACTCCGTCCCGGGAATCCCCACCTCGAGGCATGCGGCGGCGGCGCGGGCGAGAAACGAACCCCTGAATTGTTCCGATGCAAGAACCAGGCGAGCCAGATTGGCGATCACACCCGATGCGGGTTCGGGGTAGCGATTTGGAGCGAGCCGGAAGAACAGGTGCGGAATGGCGGCAAAGTCGCCCATTTCCTGAATCAATCGCGTGATCTGTCCCGCCAGATCATCGGCACGCGATCGATCCTGATCCCGCACCGCGATCTCACACAACCCGCACATGGTTCTGAGTTTCCAGTTGATCATTCCGCATTCGTCGAACACACGGAACACGTCCCTGAGATGGGTACGGGCTGCATCCAACCGGTTCAATGCCAGTTCGATGAACCCAGCCTGGCACACCCCACTGGATTCGAACACCTTGAGATCCAATCCGGCGATGACCCGATTGGACTTTTCGACCACGCGCAGTGCCCGATCCGGATCACCCTGCATCTCCAGTATCCGTGCGAGGAGACGATAGCCGCTTGAGACAATCAACCGCTGTTTGCGGCGCTGGGCGGTACGAAGCGTCGGACGGATCAATCGCTGCGCTTCCTCCAGTCGCCCTCGCTGCAAGCGCGCATCGATCATGTCGAGGTGACACTGCAAACCTGAGATTTCATCCCGGGATTCGTGGTAGATCTGCATGGCCTCCGAGAATCCCGCATCGGCGGCGCGCGTGTCACCGACCGACTCGTAGGCCCGCGCCAGATTTCGCAACGCATCGGCGATGCCCTTCGGAAAGCCGATCCGACGCATGTTCGTCGCGGCCTGTTCAAGCTCGCGTATCGCTCGAAAGGATTCGCCGCGCCCGAGCAAACTGGCGCCCATGTTGATCCGCACCAGATTTTCGATCATGGGATGCCGCGCCCTGCTCGCGATATCAATCGCCTGCTGCATACTCTGTTCGGCTTCCCGGATGTTCCCCTGATCGAGCTGACAGCGGCCGATGCTCCCGATGCACGAGGCTTCGTGAACCATCTGCTTTTCGCTCCGGAACAGATCGCGCGCCGCCACATAGTGCCGCATGGCGTCGGGGTATTCACCGAGTTCCAGACAGCAGTCTCCGAGCAACTGATGGGCGCGTGCGACACTGTTCGGGTAGTTGAGCGACTGGAACAGGTCGAGCGCGACACCGGCGTGGTCCATCGCCTGGCGATATTCGCCAAGACTGAACCGGCAGACCCCCGCCCCCAGACGACAGCGAGCCAGGATCGCCCGGTTACCCGTCGATTCACACAGCGCGACAGCGTCCTCGAAGTTCGACAGCGCTTCCTCCGTGTGTCCCTTCGAAAACAAGACGCCCGAAAGACCATAGACTGCATGCAGTTCCATTTCGATGTCATGATCATCCCTGGACAGATCACGGAGTCGCTGAAATGCATCACGTGCCTCGGATAGCTCTCCCCGTTCGCGTCGCGCGGCACCCAGGTTTTTCAGAATCTTCCGGATCAATCCCTTCTGTTCCGGATCCGGCGTTTCGATGGCCAGAGCGGTTTCCGCATTCCGCACCGCTTCGGTGTATCGCGCCTGGCGCATGAGATGCTCGATGGCGGCCAGATAATGCCCGAGCGCGGTCTGGGGGTGCGCGCCCCGCCCGAGATGAAAGGCGAGCAACGCATCGTCCCCGGAAACCCGCTTGCTGACCCATGCCGCCGCCTCGTCGTGCAATCGTTCGCGCTCCACCTCCTCCAGCGAATCGTAAAGTGTCTCGCGAACCGCGCGCTGCCGGAACGAAAACCCCTCCCCGATGGTCTCGATCAGTCCGGTTTGCCGGAGCTGAATAGCGGCATCCTGAAATACCGGCTCCTCAAGCCCGCTGACCCGTAAAATCGCATCCCGTTTGTTGAGGGGATAGGCGGCGGCCATGGCGAGCAGCACGCGGCGAAGGGGAACCGAGAGCCGGTTGCAGCGTTCCCGGGCAGCCCGGCCGAGTTGTCCGATCTTCGAGGATTCCGCCACCGGTTCGTATCGCCACGATTGTCCGTCGAAGTACAACGCCCTGCGTTCGTGTTCCCAGCGAACGAATTCCTCGACCGCACCGGGATTCCCGTGCGTCTCCGGGATCGCAGCCTCCAGGAGTTCGGAGGGAAGGTCCGTCGTACCCAGCATGGACTGGATCAGGGTCGTGACATCGGGCCGACTCAGCGGCGTCAGATGCAGCGTTGTTGCAGGCTCGGGCAATGCGAGCGTCGGTTCGAGCGGCGGATCCACTCCCGATTCACTGGTCCGGGCCGCCACGAACCGGATGAGAGGCGCGGTGCGGATGATCCGCATCACGAGATCCCCGGATGCGTTGTCGAATCGCGCGAGATCATCGACCATCAGAACAACCGTCCGCATTTCGGCCAGGTTGGCGAGAAGCCGGATGAAGGCATCGATCACCCGGTTTCCCTGCGCGGCCGGATCGGTGAGCGCACGGAAATCGTCTCCGAGGTCGGCCAGTGCGGGAGCGACCTGCCGATTCAGGCGTTGTTTCGCGTCGGGATCGAGATTATCCGAGACGATCCGGATCCGGCGAAGCACCGATGCGATCATGGAATCCAGCGTCTGGCCGGGGCCGGGTGACGAGAACGGCAAGCAGACGACTCCCTGCCAGGCGTGCAGCAGATCGAATTCCCGCATCAGACGGCTCTTGCCCAGCCCCTGTGCGCTTTCGATCAGCATGCATCGGATGCCGCCCTTGTCCGGATCTCCGAGAAGCTTTTCGAGGGTGTTCAGTTCGCTGATCCGACCGGTGAAGGCCGGAGGTAGCAGAGCCGTATCGGCCTGATCCCGGTCGATCGTGCGCGTCATCCGGTCGATCCCGCAATGTCGGGCGATATCGCGGGCCGACAACGGGCGATCGGCAGGATTCTTCTCCAGCAGCAGCATGATGGCGCGTTCCAGGGGACCGGGCGTGCCGGATGATGACAGCGGCAACGAGCGGGGTTTTTCCTGGATGTGTTTTAAAAGTGTCTCGTAGAACGTGCTGCCTTTGAACGGGACGTTTCCGGTGCAGGCTTCGTATAGAACTGCGCCGAGCGAATACAGATCGGATCGGGCATCCGGAAAAGCGCCCCGGCATTGTTCGGGAGAGGCGTAATTCGCCGTGCCGGCGAAGTAGAGGGACGCAGTGGCTTCCTGTGCGTCGGACTGGAGATGCGCCAGGCCGAAATCGGCGATTTTGATGCGGCCTTTCCGGGTCACGAGAATATTCTGCGGCTTCAGGTCCCCGTGGACGACACC
>CAYYMM010000175.1:0-6511 GCA_964472395.1 uncultured bacterium
TTACGGCATGACATTGACAGTGTGTTTGAACTTGGGGACTTCGATCGGGTCGATTATTCGTTCATTCAATCCGGTGACGAGGAAGGTCTGCGGATCAGTGCGACGGAAAAGTCGATTGGAACGAACTCGCTGCGCTTCGGATTGAGTTTTACGGATGATGCCGAGAATAACAGCTATTTCAATATCCTGCTGCGGTACACGATGACGCGTCTGAATCGTCTCGGCGCCGAGTGGCTCTCGGAGGTCCAGTTCGGGCGCACCCGTCGATTCTTCACGGAATTTTACCAGCCTCTGACGTTTTCCGGCACATGGTTTTTGGCCCCCAAATTCCAGTATGTCAACGACATCAGCAATCTCTATCAGGACGACGTACGGGTTGCAGCCTATCAGAACAGCATCTTTTCAAGTGGAGGAGATATTGGTTATCAAATGGGAAATTATGGTGAGGTCCGCCTCGGATACATCCTCTCCAATGCCCAGGCCGACCTCACAACCGGGATTTCCGATCAGAGTTACTACGACATCACCGCGGCCGGAGTCAGTCTCAATCTGACACTGGATCGAGTCGACAACCCGGGATTCCCACGCGACAGCACCCTGACCCAGATCAAAGGTTTTTTTGCCCAGAAAGAACTCGGCTCGGACGACACATACACACGTCTGGAAGGCGTGACCGGTAAATTCAAGAGTTACAAACGCCATACCTATTTCGGCATGCTCGAACTCGGAACCAGTCTTGGGACGGATCTCCCGATCTACGATCAGTTCGCCGTCGGCGGTTTGTTTTCGTTTTCCGGTTATCGCGACGAACAGCTTCGGGGCAACTACTATGGAATCGCCAGAGTTGGTTACTACAATCGCGTGATGAGTCTTCCGGTGGCTGTCGGAGGCGGGTTGTATCTCGGGGCATGGATCGAAGGCGGATCGGCGGTTCAGTCGATCGATGATGTCGAATTCGACGCACTCACCGCATCCCTGACTGTCGCGATGGGAATGGATACCTTTATCGGTCCGCTGTATCTGGCATACGGACAAACGGATGAGGGTTCGGGCAGTTTTTATCTGACATTAGGCAAATCATTCTGATGGCTGACAGGTTGTGATAAGGAGGAAAACGTGGACGGTATCCAGGACATCGATCGAGAAATTGCGGCCGAGATCTGGTCCGAAAACCATGTGGGACAGACATTTAAAGATCTGTGTTTGAAATTTAAGCACCGGTTTTCAGGTAGTGCAGAAGCCAAACAGGCAGCCGAGTACATTGCTGAACGATTACGGGGATACGGCATTCAGAATGTCGCGCTTGAGACCTTCCCTGTCGTTGCCTGGCAGCGTTCCCCAGCTAGATTGACAATGATTGCGCCGGTTCACCGTGAGTTTCCTGTCCTCGCTCTTCCCTACTCTCCGTCATGCGACCGGGAATTCAATCTGATCGATCTCGGCTTCGGTCATCCATCCGACCTTGATCGAAACATCGAGCAGATCAGGGGATCGGCCGTGCTCGTCGATGATCGCAATCCTCCCTCCGGTCCTCATCTGCATCGCCTTCAGAAATACTTATCCGTTGTTCAGAACGCGGCAGCGGCGTTTCTGTTCGCCGGGAATCAACCCGGCATGCTCGCTCCAACCGGTTCGCTGGCGTTCGATCCATGCAAACCCTTCGACCAATGCATCCCGTCCATGGGGATCCCGTTCGAGTGCGCCCAGGAACTGAAATACTGGCTGTCGAGGGAAGCTGTGACTATCCGGGTCGAGCAGCACAACACCCTGCGTCATACATCGGATGTGAATGTGGTGGCCGAGATCGACGGGGCGAAGAATGATTCACGGGTAACCATCGTATCGGCTCATTATGATGGACATGATATCTGTCAAGCTGCAAACGACAATGCCAGCGGAACAGCGGCAGCGATGGAAACGATTCGAGCCCTTTCGCGGATATCCTCAGAATCCAGAGGACCCGTGCGAGTCGTTTTGTTCGGAGGAGAAGAAACCGGTCTGCTCGGGTCATACGCCTACGTTCGGAACCATCTGGAAGAATTGAAAAACATCAAATTCGTGTTCAATCTGGACTGCGTCGGCAAAGCCGGAAAACTCGGAGTGCTCGTCCAAAAAGCCCCCCATGCTTTACGACGCATCAGTGAATGGATCCAGGATATCGATGCGGACATCGACGTCTTCGACCATCTCATTCCATTTTCAGATCAGTTCCCATTTTATCTCAATGGGGTGCCGACTGCATTCTGTGCGACAGAGGGAAACGGTCAACGGAGTTGGGATCACACTTCCGGAGATACTTTCGAGAAAGTCGGGATCGACTTGCTGCGGCGCGTCGCTTTGCAGGTTTCTCGATTGACGGCCCGGGTGGCGGCGACGGACGATTGGATCGTCGACCCGATCACATCTGATGAGGTGAAGATATCGCTTATGAGCTGCGGAATCGAGGCATTGATGCGCTATGAACAGCATTGGCCATTCTGATCCATTCCACTCGGATTTTTTCAACCTCCAGAAGAAACACAACCGCAAATCGATTCTGATATTTCTGCTGCTCGTTTCATTTTACGTCGTTTGTATGTTTCTGATTCTGCTGGTCACGGTCGGATTCGTCTTGTTTGTTACTCTCGGACCGGATCGCATCACATCGACCCTTCTGCCTCTGGCCGGGGTCGCACTATGTGTCGCCATCGCCACTGCGGCGCTCAACATGTTCGATGCCGTACATAATGGTCCGACTCGAATCATCCAACGGCTCAACGCATCTGCTCCGGATCCTCACGATACCTGTCATCAACGGTTCATCAATGTGCTTTCTGAAATTTCGATCTCGGCCGGGGTGCCCACGGTGAGGCCTTTCGTGATTCCGGATGCTTCGGTCAATTCTCTCACCCTTCTGCAGACGGACCGAATCCCTGCCGTCGCTGTAACGGAGGGGTTACTCGCTGTGGCGACGCGGGATGAGTTGCAGGCTGTGGTCGCCCATGAAATTGCGCATGTTCTGTCCGGAGATCTCATGTTCATCACGCTGGTGGTGTCCTTGATGACCCCGTTTGAATACCTTGCGAGAGTCTTTCAGCAGGACGATACGCGTACAGGACCCCAAGCGAAATCAAGCGGTTTTGCTGCAGTTCTGTACTCGAGTGGCTGCTTCAGTTATTTCTTCATCCGGATATTGAGCACCATGGTGAGTCGTGAGCGCGAACTCCAAACGGATGCTCATGCGATCGAGTTGACCCGTAATCCGGAAGCGCTCGCCACCATCATATTCAAGGCATTTCATTCCGCAGTCCATCTGGGCGATTTCTCACTAGCCTACAGTCCGGTTTTTATCGTGTCTCCGTATATGGGACATGAGGACGACAGTTTTCTCAACCGCATTCTCGATACGCACCCTCCTATCGGAAAGCGATTGCATCTGATCGGCAGGATCGCAGGAATCGCACCGCATCAGATTGCGAAGCGGATCGAGGCACAAGAGCCACTGCGATTTACCAGGACGGTTCAGGAAGCGAAAACGGGAGTACGCGAAGAACTCGTCATGATGGATCGCTCCACGTCCGGCAGGATGTGTCCGGAATGTCAGACGGAACTTGCTCTGATCGATTATGAAGGGACTCAGATACTTTCGTGCAGGACCTGTCATGGTGCTCTGGTTCATCCCACATCGTTGATGCGGATCCTGATTCGCCGCAATGTGCGTTTTTCTGCAGATCTCCAGGCGATGGCCGACGAGCATCGAAAACGAATTCGGCTCAATCCCTTGAAGAGGAAGGCGCGCGGAGATCACGAGAGGGTTTTGAAATGTCCGAACTGCGGGATCGGGATGATCGCATGTCCGTACAGTTATCATCATTTTGTGCCCATCGATCGATGTCTAAGGTGCAGATGGACCTGGTTCGATGCCAATGAACTTGAGATCCTGCAGATTCTGATTGAAAACAGCGACGAAAAAAACTGAAACTTGATTCACTCCACAGCGTTATACTATTGTTTAGGATTGATCTTCATGAACGGATGAATCGATCGAGGCGGTGAATGGATCAGATCTACGTTGCATCTCTGGAGCGACAGCAGGGCACGAAAGATGTCCGGCTCGCCATTTTTCTGAAAGGAGATCTGAATCACCTCGACGATCTCCGCGGGTTTCTCGAAAACCAGAAAATCAAATGCCGACCCTTCCCGGAACATCTCAGATCCCGGATGACTGAGTTCAATTACTTTGATGATGGCTTCATCTTTGCCATTCACCCGGAGCGATGGACCTTCTATGAAATCCGGAGTTATATTCAGAAGTATATTGAGCAGCAGAATGAAAATGCAGTGTTGCGTGATTTCATGCTGGATGATTTTGAATCCAGTCATGCGGATCAGCTCTTTGACGAGCAGTTTTACCTGAGTTTAACCCGGGAAATTCATAAGTACAAGCGTGTCTACTTTGAAGAAAGCCATTCCATCAGTCTGCTGATTGCCGGTGTTTTAAAACTGATACGGCAGAATTTATGCCTGTACTGGTCAGCTGTCCGTTTGCTCAATATCAACAACAATAAACTGGATTACATCAACTTTGACCCGCCCTCCGCCCCTCGCAGACCCATTATCCGGATAGCTAATGGCGGAGAGGAACATGGTGCGATACGGGTTCCCGTTGAGTTTTGCGGGGAGATGATCGCGGAGTTCATTGTACAACCGGGACCATTCAGTCCCTCTGTCAAGGAAGTCAATCGGTTTTTGAAGCACGTAAGCATGTTGCTTGATGATTTCTTCTATGCTGATCTCCGTTTCAAGCGTGTTACATTTAAACTCTACAGTGAACTATCGAAACTGAAGCAGGTTCAGACGCCGACTCGTCCGATCCCGGAAGATCGTGAAGAAAAAATAAGAAAGAAGTGGCAGTTGCTTGTGCTCGCCGCAACCGAACTGAGCGCTCCGGTTATCCTATCCGAATGTGCCAAGTTCGGGTTCGAACGGAACAACATCGAGTTATTCACGGATTTTTCGAAGTTTCACCATTTCGACGCGAATAATCTTCTGGTCCATCGGTGCCGATTCGATGGAATTCTCCTAGGCCCGATGCCACATAAAATACAGGGAGATTTCGGCAGTTACAGCAGTCTGATCGAAAAGATGCAAAGCGAGCCTTCTCGATATCCGATTTTCGAAGTGCTTCGAAATCCGAACGGCGATCTGGTGCTCAGTAAAAAATCTCTGCGCATGGCTCTCGATAAGCTGGTTCTGAAACTCGATGAAGTGAGTGAGTATCGCTCCCAAGTTGACGATCAGAACTAATCCATCAACTTCGATCCGTAATCCTGTATTTCTCGACCATATGATGAGGATAATAGGATAATTTTGCCTTGCGCAATCCTTCATCGCCCATATCCTGTTCACGATTTATGTATAGCTTTTCTCCTGCGAATCGCCGGGCGAAGAAATGATTGATAGCGGCATAAATACCGGGCACTTCTGCGTTCCCTTTCTCGATGTGCACCAGAATCGTCCTGTCGTTCAGTCTATCTCCGACGGAAAAGGCTTCGACCTGACCATTAACCCGGATCAGGATTCCGAAGAGATCGAGTTCGGCAAAGTGATTCAAAGCCTGATAGCACGCCATGCATTCCGACATGATCTCCGGATTCTTCTGGCAGTCGCGGAATCGACACCATTTCCCTAAAAAAGTGATGCATTCATTCAGATTCGAAGAATCAAGATCTTCAATCTCATGTGGAACAGACTTCAGAAATCGAGAGAGATGGTTCCGCTTGGCATGGTATTTTCGTCCTTCTAGTCGAATAAGATCATCCGAAAGATACACATAATCGAACTCGTCACGGAGCGGTTCGATATCGAATCGCGTGAGGATTTCGTGATTCGTCGCGAGTTTGAACCCGGCCTTTTCAATCCGTGGGTAGCGAACCTCCCGATTTGATCTCAGCCATTCAAACATTTTCTGAACCGTATCCGGTGATATGCATTGTTGGGATTTCGGGATCGGTGGCAAATAGAAGTAGCCGTATTTTTTCGTATTACAGAGCAAAATGATAGCATCGTCGAGTTCCGCCCATGCTGCATTAATCTGTGTCTGATAGATGTAGAAATTCGTAAAACAGATCTCGGAGATCTCGGGTTGGGATGCCCAAACAAGTGGATGAATAACCGCACGATCACTCAATTCGATCGGCTTGAAGTCGGGAAAAACAGGAAGAATCACGCGCACCTCCTCACACGAAGCAGCATGAAGTATACCACCGATGATTCATTTTTTTAAGCGAACACTTGCTTCATTAAGATCGAATCTTTATGAAAGAGATATCGATGGGCGATGTTCGTCAATCGGAACGAACAGGAGGTTCCTATGCCGATAATGCTGTGTCGAGCCCTCAAGCTAATGCTGCTTATGATGATCTTGAACGCAATCTGTACTCTTCATGCCGACGATCGATTCGTCTATTTCTACCGCCTCACCGATACCGAGCAAAAACGGCTTCTGATGGATGAGGGCCCGATCATACTA
>CAYYMM010000176.1:0-6424 GCA_964472395.1 uncultured bacterium
TTCCGGTCCCGACGGCGATTACTATCTGGATGTGACCGCCCGTGCCCTCAGCCCATGCATCGATGCGGGAAGCGAGCCCGCTGATTCGATCTGTATGACGATCGTCCCGAAGTGTCTCGATGAATTCACGACGCGGATCGACGAGATTCCCGACGTAGGCATTGTGGACATCGGATATCACTATCCGACGCTTCTCAACCCGCCGACCCCGACATCGACGGCGACCGCGACCCCGACGCGGACACCGACTCAGACACCGAGCCGGACACCCACCCCGACCCCGTCGCGAACTCCGACCCCCACCGTCACCCCCGTGCCTCCAACTCCAACCCACACCCCGACATCGACGCTCACGCCGTCACCCACACGATCGCCGACACCGTCGATGACGCCGACATCCGAACCGACCGCCACGGCCGAACCGTCACACACCCCGACCGTGCTTCCGACCGAAACACCCGCTTGCGGTGAACTGGGCGTTGAATTGTGGATGCCGGCGCATTTCTTCCGGGAGGGGGATCCCTGCGGATGCTCCGTTTTCCTGTGCAATCCCTCCGATGAGACCTATTCCGAGGTGCCGTTGTTTGTGCTGCTGGATGTCTACGGAAGTTATTTCTTCGCCCCGGGTTACACGTCGTTTGACCGCTATGTGATCGATCTCAATCCCGGACGCGAGGAAAGGGTCATATTGCCGGTTTTCGCCTGGCCGCAGATTTCAGGTTCCGCCGACGGGATTCTCTGGTATGCTGCCATGACGAACGCCGGGATGACCGAGTTGTTCGGCGGGATGGATTCATGGGAGTTTGGGTGGGGGCAATGAAAAAATGGCTCTGGATGATTGTGGGACTCATGGGCATCGATCCGGTCTTGGGCCAGATGCCGGCTCCCGAGCAGGGTGGAATCACCCTGAGCGCGTATCGCGAGCAGTATCAGGGTGCGTTCACACTGTTGATTCCGGGCGGATGGCGGGCGGATGGCGGCATGATCCCGAGCGGTGTGGATTGGAATGTCGTCGATCTGGTGGAAACCAACATCCGGTTCCGGGTCTCGAGCCCGGATGGTCGGTCGTTCTTCGGCTGGTATCCCCGATTCAATTTTCAGGATCCCGCCGTGACGAATCAAAGCAGCATGGGCATTCTGAACATTCAACCCGGTCAGGTGCTGAACGGATGCTGGCAATATCCCTACATGGGCGTTGCCGACTTCGTCCGGATCATTGTGCTCGGACAGTTGTCAGCTCAGGAGTTTCAAAACGCTCGTATTCTGGGCCCGGCGTATCCGTCTCCGGAGTTGCGGGCATGGGTCCCCGCGGTTGCCACGCGATCGGAGTGCGGGTATGTCAATTTCGAGGCGGTGATCAACGGTGTGCCGTCATACGGACGCATCTATGCGATCATCTATGACATGCAGGGTCTGATCTGGACGACCGTGGGGTGCTTCGGTCTTGTCGCCCCCAAAGACCGCTGGCACGACGACGAACGCACGATGGAACTCTGCCTGCGATCCTTCCGACTCGACCCGGTGTGGGTTCAGAAAGCAACCGCGGCCATTGCGGCGCGAGGACAGCAATACAACGATACGATTCGCTATCTGAACCAGGTGGACAATGAGATCAATCAGAACCGGAGTCAGGCGCGAAGTGATATGCAGACCGAAGTGTACAAGGTGCTCACGGATCAGATGGAAACGCGCGATCCTCAGTCGGGGAAGGAATACTGGATGCCGGCGTACAAACGCGCTTTCACTGACGGGAAAGGCAACTACTTTCTGACCGATCAGACCGGCCCTCTGCCGATCGAACAGAATCCGGAATGGCGCACGATGGATATCATCAACAGGAATCAGTAGAATCGACCATTGGAGGAGGGATTGACATGCATACACAAGTCTGGATGAGGGCAGTGAGAGGGTTGGTTGCGGCCGGAGTTCTGGTACTGCTGACCCTGCCGACCGGAGCGACCAGCCTGTTGTTCGATGTGGCCAACGGCGGCACTTTCGGATCCTTTACCGTCAGGGACGTCACGGCGGACATCGAAACGACGTTCTTCAATCCGGCGGTCAGCATGGAGATGCGCTTCGGCACCGCTGATGTGTTTTCCTTCGGCGTCGGGTACGGAAAGATGGAAAACGATTTCACCGGAGACTGGTCGGGGGATGAAGGAAAGCACATCGAGGGGAAGGTCACGGTTGAGCGCGAGGTAATGGATGTCTTCATCCGCCTGACCTCGGGACCCAACTTCAACATCCGATTCGGAATCCGCACCTTTCAGCTCGATTTCTCGGACGGGTATCTTGAAAAATCCGAAGATGGCGTGATCACCGAAATCGCTGACAACGCGCACGCGAAGGGTGATCTGAAGACGGGGTTGGACGGTGAGATGAACTTCACCGGGGGTGAGCGATTCCAGTTCCGCTTCTGCCTCGGGTTGAGCTATTTCCGGGATGCCAATTACGACTGGCGATACGATCGCACGCTGTTCGACCCGGAAAGCCATGACAGCAATGAGGGCACGGCCAAACAGGATGCGGTGGCGCTCCGGCTCAAACCCGAGTTCACGTTCGAAGTGATCAAGAATCTGAGAGTGACGTTGGATTATACGTTGACGGCCTTATCGTGGAAAGGCGACACGGATCAGGCGGACATCGAGGATTTCGTCGGAGTGGATGTTTCGAGTGCGATCAATGTCGGACTCGAGTATGTCCTGCCCTTCTGATCCGACGGTTTGACGAATCCGATTGCATTCATCTCCGTTTTCCGATATAAATCTGACGCTTTTAGACGACCGGTCATGTGCATGACGGGACGGGAGGATGCCGGGTGAATCAACTAGAGAAACAGATTTCCGAAGTCATCCGGGGATATCAGCGGATCCCCGAGTTCCGAAGCGCTATGCTGATCGGGTCCCGAGCACGTGGAAATGCGACGGCGGCGTCGGATATTGACCTGATGATGGTGTGTCTGGATGTTCCCGATGTGTCAACCCGGATTCGCGTGGTGCGCGACATGGCAGACATGGGTTCTGAACTGACCTGCATCAATAATCCGATCGATACGGATGCATTTAACAAAAACGGCGCTCGATTCAGGGTCTGGCACGTCAGCCAGGACACGATCTGCGATCGGATCAGTTCGATCGAGAAACGGCGACATCTCGAAAGCACGATGCTCGTCGCGTCACTCTTTGAGGGCAAGATTCTCTGGGATCCCCGGAAGCAACTCGAAGCATGGAAAAGCCGAATCAATCCGATGCCGAAAGAGTATCAGGAGTTGGTGATTCCACAGATCTTCGCCGAGACAACATCTGTTGTGGAGGATCTGGTCGAGATCCGTGATGAACAGAATATTTTCTATTTTCACCATGAAGTTTCGTGTGCGCTTGAGAATCTCTATGAAATCATATTTCTTGTCAACGGGCAGTTTCTCAATCTCTCACATCACCTCGACGAAAGTATCCAGTCCCTCAAAACGGCTCCCGAGGGTTTTCTGATTGGTGTTCATCAGTTGTTCAAACCGGCATCGGACCTGAAGAGCCTGAAAATGAAATGGCGAATGCTCGCCGAATTGACTCGGTTGGTCGGCAAGTTCGTCGAGAAAAACGGGAAGTACAACCTGAGCGTGGGCTGGGTCCAACTACAGTCTGTGGCGCCTTTTCTGTTCGAGCAACAGATCCATTTTCCCGACCCTCTCCACTAAACGCTCACGTCTGCAGGCCGACCCGCAGGCTGCTTGCAGCTCATCATGCAAAGCCGTAGTATGTTTTTATGATGCGCCGACTCTGATTCGGCGTCTTTTTCGATCCGGAAGGACGACATTATGAAAACACTCGCGATCGGATTGTTGATCCTCCTGTTGCCCCAGGCGATCCACGCATGGGTTTGGGCTGAAACCGGTGACCTTCTCAATGCCTATTGGGTGTATTCCATCTATCAGAATCCAACCGGAACCCTGTTTGCGGGAACATCGCCCAATGGCGATATTTTCAAATCAACCGACGCCGGTACGGTCTGGTCGAACACCGGTAATGTTCCCGGGGCAATCGAAGCGATGAGCATTATCGAATACAACAACATCCTGTACGCCGGGGTCAATTCCGGTGCTGATGTCTATCGTAGCACCAGCGGAGGCAGTCTCTGGCTGTATACGGGAGGAACGGTCGGAACGACCGTCTACGAACTGCTTCGAGCGACCGATAACCGAATTTATGCAACAACAGGATCCGGTGGGATGATTTACGCGTATGATCTGTCGATCGCACCTCCCCAGTGGGTTTCACCTTCCATGCAGATTCCCGCGGCTGAGAACGTGTTCTGCATGATCGAGCCATCCCCCGGGGTCTTCTTTGTCGGAAGCGGCCCTAATGGAGACGTGCATCACTCGACCGATTACGGCGCGAACTGGTCGGTCTTATCGGAACTGACGGATGCCGAGGAGGTCCGGGATCTCATCATGGGATCCGACGGCATCCTGTATGCCGCAACAAATCCGGATGCGGTGGTATTCAAATCTACCGATTCCGGATCAACATGGACCAGCGGGGGCGTGCTCACCGGCGCCGACATCCTCTTCAGACTTCTGGAGGGCTCCGATGGCGCGCTCTATGCTGCAACCGGATCGGCCGGAGATATCTTTCGATCGACCGATCATGGGGATACCTGGCTTAATCCGTTGCAGCTCACAGGTGCTATCTATGTCACGTCGCTGATCGAGACATCCGATCATTATCTGATGGCCGGCACTTACCCGGACGGCACTGTGTTCAGATCCACCGAACCGATCTCGGATGTCGCGACTCCAACAGCGACTCCGTCTGCAACTTCGTCGGCATCTCCGTTTCCGACCGATACGCCGACCAGTACACCAACCGATACGCCCACGTCGACACCGCCTCCGCCGACCATGACACCGAGTCATACGTCGACACCCACATTCACCGCAACCCATACACCGACGTCCTCCCCGACACGAACACACACACCGGTTCCGACACAAACTCCGACCCGCACACCGACAGCCACAGTTCCCCCCGCGACAAATACCCCGACTCGCACACCGACACCGACTCCATCCGCGACCCGCACACCGACTGCGACCATGCGGCCGACCGACACGCCCGTGCCATCCCCGACGTTCACCCTGCCTCCTTCGCCGACACCCACTCCGCCTCCGACGGTCCCCTCCGACGGCCTCACCTTGATGCTCGACGATCCGATCCTCGACGCGGGTGATCGCTTTTTCCTCCACATGACACTCGGCAATTCGACATCGACCCGGATCGAACTGGACGCCTATATCCTTCTCGATGTCTATGGCAATTTCTGGAGTTGGCCGGACTGGATTCCGATTGCGCAGGGTCTGGGGAACAAATCCTATGATCTCGAAGCGCTGGAATCCGCCGAGGAAACTGTTCTGGAGTTCAACTGGCCGTCCGGCACGGGATCTGCGTCCGGATTGTACTTTTACGGTGCTTCGTTCACGCGCGGCACATTCGATCTGTTCGGAACCGTGCAGGCGATTCTCTGGGAGTATCGCTGACACCGACATTCATCCGGTGCGGTCAGACTATCAGATGGTATCCGATCGCGAAGATGGCCAGGTCACAGAATACATGGGCGATCCAGGGGGAGATCAGTGATCCCCTCAACTGGTATATGACGCTCCAGATGATTCCGGCGCCGCCGACCGCAAGGCCGAAGAGGAGTCCGAAGGCCGGACCGAAGTAAACGATCGTGACGACGATATGATGAAAGGCGAACGCCAGCCCGGCGATCAGGTGCGCGGCTCGAGTCGGCATCTGACTGCGAGCGCATCCGAAGACGAACCATCGCCAGTAGTATTCCTCGACGGCTGAATGGATCAGCGACATGACGAGGGCGGCGGGGATGTATGCGTCGAGCATGCCCAGGAGGGCGGCTTTACGGCGGATCAGATCGGTTGCTCCGATTACCGGGCTGCCGGCGGGAGACAGGAATGCGGCGATAATCGTCAGGGCCATGATCACGCCTGCGGCTGTTCCCGTCAGGACATCGCGACGGGAACTTTTCCAGGTGGTTCGCAGCGGCGGAACGGTCGCTGGATCGAGCAGATAACGGGTCGCGAGTATCGGCCAGAGCAGAGTGAATAGTTTTGTCGCACCGTAGATGATGCGGGCGGCGAGGGATTCCGGGATCAGGACGAAATAGAACAGAGAGGCGAAACCGGGGAGAAGCAGGGCCGGGATGAGCGCGATCCGGTTTCGGGTCGGGAACGATTTCATCCCGGTTACCCTAATCGATCCGGCGTCGGAAATCCAGCGGTACGGCCTCAGGGCCGATCGGTCTTCGTGAATAGAATCTCACTGCGCAAACGATCCCGCGACAGACACCCCGTCATCACATCGCGGACATCCTGCTCGGTCATCGGTTCTCCCGTGAGGAGATTCGGGCG
>CAYYMM010000177.1:0-6360 GCA_964472395.1 uncultured bacterium
CTCGCGCTGAACGGAAGCGCACGAACTCTGGCAATGGCGGATTGCATCGGCCGAATCGAACCAGGCTATCGGGCGGACATCATCCTGATCGACTTGTATGGTGCGCATATGCAACCAATTCATAATATTGCAGCCAATCTGGTCTACTCGGCACGCGCCTCCGACGTCAAGACGGTGATCATCGATGGACGCGTGATCATGCGTGACCGTGTGATTCTGACGGTGGACAAACACGAGATCATCCGGCGGGTCAACATGGCGATGGAACGTCTGGCACGACGATTTCCCGAGAAGCGGATCCAGACCTACAGACCGTGATGGAAGCGGAATCCTGAAAAGCAAAATGGACGACGAGCATAATCAGTCGATCAGGACGAACAGACTGATCATCAGGCAGGAGAATGTCCGGATCAGGTGAAACGGAGCGCGAATTACACCTTCTGAGATCATCTCTGAGCAAAAATGTAATTCAACCGATGTAAACCACGCGTATCATCCCCGCAAAGCTTTGATTTTCCTGCATCGCTCGATTGGTACGCCTCTTGCCTTCTTTCCTGTCAGAGAAAGGAGGTTTTCTCATGAAGCACGCTCAAACACAGGTTTTCTTCCGGACAGTCCTCGGACTGATCCTGATCGCCATGATCTTCCCCGGAATCGGTGAATCCGCCCAACTGATCACTCAGACTCCCGCCCCTCCCACCCAAACCCCCTCTCCGACCGCGACAGCGCCCGGCGGTAGTCATTATCTGGTCGTGAATTCGCTTCCAGCCTGTTCCGAGGCACTTGTCATATCTGTGACCGGATCCACCGTGCCGTATTCGAACATCGACGTCTATGTCGTCGATATCGAAACATCCACCAGCCGGCATGTTTATCAATGGACCAACAGCAGTGAATTCAGCGTTCCGATCACGCTTTTCGACGATACTCTCAACGGGATCACGGTGCGATCATGCGGCGATGTCTATCCGCCTCCCTGCACGACGATTTCGTATGTATCCCGCCCGGATCTGATTGTCGACACAGGCGATTGCTCGACAACCACACCGACCGCCACGCTCACCGCCACTCCGACACGAACCCCAACCCGGACTCCGACACCCACGCCCTACGGTCATTTCAATGGAGATGTTCGCACGACGGTTCTCCATGCGCATTCCGGTTTACCGATCGAAGGCGCCGAGGTCAGCGCGTATTCTCTGACACAGGGCAGTTGCACGACAGATGAAACCGGCACATGCGTTACCACCCTCCTGATGGACGAACTCGGATTCGTGACGATCATTGTTGAATCCGAGGGATATTCTCCTTTCAACGGAACATTCGCTGTCCAACCCGGAGGTCTCGATGTCACGATCGAACTGTATCCGCTCGGCACACCGACTCCGGTGATTTCGGCAACCGCTGTCCCGCCGACGTCGACTCCGACGGTCGATCCCACCCGGACTCCTCCGGAAGAACCCACCGCGACACCAGCCGGTGCGCCCTGCGACTTCCCCGGAGTCTCACTGAAGATGCCCGCGCATGAATTCAAAGGAGGCGATCCGTGCTGGCTGGATGCCATCGTCTGCAACCCGACCGAGTACACCTGGGACACCTTCCGGCTCCTGGTTCTCCTGGACATCTACAATCAGTATTTCTTCGCCCCGTCCTGGTCGCAGGACATCGACTGGCTGGATGAGGAGTTCCCGCCGGGTGAAACCACGATCCGTCTGTTCGAGTTCGCGTGGCCCGCCGGGCTGGGTGAAACATCATGGTTCCGATTCTATGCCGGAGTCTGCACGGACGATATGACGCAGTTGATCGGCGGGATCGGATACTGGGAATTCCGGGGCATCTGACCGTTCGTTGCAGCTCATTCATATTTCCTTTAATATCGACCATCAGGGAGGACTCTCCGATGGCCGATTTTTTTGTCGTGATGAGCACCATGCCGACCGAAACGGTCGCATCCGAAATCGCCCGAGCGGTCGTCTCGGAACGTCTGGCCGCCTGCGCCAACATCATCCCCGCCATGCGGTCGATCTATTTGTGGAAAGGTGACATTCACGACGATCCGGAATGCCTCGCTCTCTTCAAAACATCCTCGGACCGCCTCCAGTCTCTGATCGAACGGATCCGCTCGATTCATCCCTACGATGTCCCCGAGATCATCGCGCTCCCGATCGACTCCGGCCACCCGGGCTATTTTTCCTGGATCGAGGATTGCGTGACCAGCTAACCCCTCCCCCTCCCTCATCGCTGTCGTTGTCGTATTCGTTGTCGTATTCGTTGTCGTATTCGTTGTCGTTGTCGTGTTCGTTACCAATATCGATCCAAACACCCAACCTCGGAGATCAATTCCAATTCCGCCGCCGATCCCCCCTGAGCAACCCAATCAGGACGATCTGAATTCCCGCGCGAGATCCCGTTTGACGTCGCGATCCCGGATATCGTGCCGCTTATCCTGTTTCGGCTTGCCTTTGGCCAGGCCGAGCAGAACCTTGGCCCGCCCTTTCTCGTTGAAATAGATCTTGAGGGGAACCAGCGTGAAGCCCCGTTCCGCCACCTTCCCGATGAGTCGTTTGATTTCCTTCCGTTTGAGGAGCAACTGCCGCGGGCGTTCCGGATCGTGGTTGAACCGGTTCCCCGCCATGTACGGCGCGATGTGACAGCCGACCAGCGTGACCTGCCCGTTTTCGATCTTCGCGTAGGAATCCTTCAGATTGGCGCCGCCGTGCCGGAGCGACTTGACTTCGGTGCCCTGGAGCGCCATTCCGGCCTCCAGCGTCTCCTCGATCACATAATCGAACCGGGCTTTTCTGTTTTCGGTAACGACTTTCCCGCTCATGCGACGCATGATAGACTGCCCGTCCCAAACCTTCAACAGGTTTCTCGGCATTCGCGCCTGCCTTCACCGCCTCGACTCCTCTTTTTTTTGCGCTCGCATTCTGGTATTTTGCGCTCTTCGGTCCGATTGTCTGGACCGGCATTCCATGGAGGTTTTTTGTGAAATCCACACCGGCATTTTCTCGAATTCTGCTCCTTCTGATCGTTGCGATGCCCCTTTTCATGACCGCTGTCGCTTTCGGCGAATCCCCCGCTCACTCCGCCGACACCCCCCATGAAGCCCACGGCGAAGGCCACCCGAGCCTGGGTGAAGTCCTGCCGTTGTGGAGCGGGATTCCGTTTGCCGGCATTCTACTGTCCATCGCCGTCATCCCCCTGATCGCCCCCTCCTTCTGGCACCACCATTTCGGGAAAGTCTCGGTCTTCTGGTCCCTCCTTTTCGCTCTCCCCTTCCTGATCGCGTTCAAGGGCGAGGCCTGGCACAGTCTCCTCCACATCATGCTGATCGACTACATCCCGTTCATCATTCTGCTCTGGGGTCTCTTCACGACCGCCGGCGGAATCGTGTTGAGGGGTTCTCTGGTCGGCACACCGGGCGTCAACACGCTCCTCCTGATCATCGGGACGCTGGCGGCCTCCTGGGTCGGCACGACCGGCGCGGCCATGCTGTTGATCCGCCCGGTGATCCGCGCCAACCGCCATCGCAAATACATCGCTCACACCGTGATCTTCTTCATCTTTCTGGTGGCCAACATCGGAGGCAGTCTCACACCGCTCGGCGACCCGCCCCTCTTCCTGGGCTTTCTCCACGGCGTTCCGTTTTTCTGGACGACGCTGCATCTGATTCCGATCACCGGATTCGTCGCCGGAATCGTCACGATCATCTATTTTCTTCTGGATTCGTTCCTGTTCAGAAAGGAAGCGCCGGCGCCCGCGGCCACGAAGTCAACGGTGCGCGAACCGATCCGGCTGGATGGAACGATCAATATCCTGTTCCTGCTCGGGATCATCATCGGAGTGCTCCTGAGCGGCAGCCTCAAGCTCGGAACCCTGAACATCCTCGGGATCCATACCGAACTGCAGAACTGGATGCGCGACGCGATCATTCTGTCGATGGGATTTCTGTCATGGAAACTGACTCGCAAGGCATACCGCGAAGCCAACGGCTTCACCTGGGGTCCGATTCTCGAGGTCGCCAAACTGTTCGCCGGTATTTTCATCACGATCGTCCCGGTGCTGGCGATTCTGCAATCCGGCGAGAAAGGCGCGATGCGTGCGCTGATCGCCGCGGTCAGTGAGCCGTGGCATTATTTCTGGATGTCCGGAATCCTATCCAGTTTCCTCGACAATGCCCCGACCTATCTCACCTTCTTCAACACCGCGCTCGGGAAACTTCATGAAGTCGAGACCAACGTGCGCCCGATGCTGGGCTATGCTGAGCCGTCTCTGGCCAACCACACCTTCATCCGGCTCCTGACCGCCATCTCCTGCGGCGCAGTCTTCATGGGCGCGAACACCTATATCGGAAACGCACCGAACTTCATGGTCAAGTCGATCGCCGAGGAAAACAACATCAGGATGCCGAGTTTCTTCGGGTACATGGCCTGGTCGATTGCCATTCTGATCCCGGTCTTCATCATCACGACCTTCGTGTTCTTTTAAACGCTCTTGACGTTTTAGCCGCTGAATCCATAATGGAATCAACCGGTCAGAAAGGGAAAACGATGTATCGAACAATCCTGTGTTCATTGAAGCTGACGCACTTTGAAGTCTCGGTCCGGCAACTCATCCACACCTTTACCATCGCGAAACTCACGGGCGCATCCGTCCATCTCCTCCACATCTCGGAAAAAGTGCTGGATGACAAACAGGAGCAGATGCTTCGGATTTCACTCGAACGCTTCCATGCACTCGAAGAAGAAGCCATCCGCGACATTCAGTCCGGGATCCGCGAGTTACTCGAACACCCCGACGTCAAATCAGCCGCTCAGGGCATCAAAACGGAGGTCCGGATCACAGGCGAAGATACCCATACGGGTAAAAAAATCGTGGCGGTGGCCGATGAGCTGAACGCGGACCTGATCGTCATCACGACCTGCAAGCATCCCTCGGCGATCGATCTGCTGATCCGCAGCGCGACGGACCACGTCGTTTCCCATGCGCATTGCCCGGTGCTCGTGATCAACCGGCGCGATTAAGATCCGAAGTGGCAACAACTGAACCCTGTTCCGGAGGAGTCCCGTTATGATGAAAAAACGCACGATCGACGACATGAATCTCAAGGGTCTGAAAACCTTCATCCGAGTGGATTTCAACGTGCCGATCAAGGACGGCAGGGTCGGCGACGACACGCGTATCCGCGAGGCTCTTCCGACCATCCGCAAGGCGCTTGATGACGGTGCACGGGTGATTCTCGCGTCGCATCTCGGTGATCCGAAAGAAGGCCGCGATCCCGCGCTGAGTCTTGCGCCGGTGGCCTCCCGCCTCTCTGAACTGCTGGGCAAACCGGTTAAAATGGCTCCGGACTGCATCGGTCCCGAAGTCGAAGCGCAGGTTGATGCTCTGCAACCCGGTGAGGTGATCCTGCTTGAGAATCTGAGATTCCACAAAGGCGAAAAGAAGAACGATCCGGCGTTCGCACAGTCACTGGCGAAACTGGCGGAAGCCTATGTGAACGACGCATTCGGCACGTGCCACCGCGCCCATGCCTCGATGGTCGGCATCGCTCCGGTGGTCAAACAGGCCGGTGCGGGCTATCTGGTTCAGAAGGAAATCAAATATCTCGCGGAAACACTCGAACACCCCAAACGGCCCTTCGTCGCCATCCTGGGCGGCGCGAAAGTCTCAAGTAAACTCGGCGTGATCAAGAACCTCCTGCCCAAGGTCGATCACCTCATCATCGGCGGCGCGATGGCATTCACATTCCTCAAAGCGCTCGGTTACGAAACCGGCGGATCACTGGTCGAAACGGATCTGATCGACACGGCCCGCGATCTGTTGGCTCAGGCTGATGAACTCGACAAATCGATCCTGCTACCGACGGACATCGTCGCTGCGGAAGCGATCGAGGCCGGCGTGGCGAAGAAACTGGTTCCTGCTGACGAGATCCCTGACACTATGAAGGGTCTCGATATCGGCCCCGAAACGGTCGAACGTTTCGCGAAAGTGATCGCCTCGGCCGGCACGATCGTCTGGAATGGACCGATGGGGGTCTTTGAAATCCCGGATTTCGCGGACGGAACGATGCAGATCGCCAAACGGGTGGCCGAATCGGGAGCAATCACGGTGATCGGTGGCGGAGATTCCGTTGCGGCCATCAAAAAGGCCGGTGTCGCATCCCGGATCACGCATATCTCGACGGGAGGCGGCGCGAGTCTGGAATATCTCGAAGGGATCGATCTCCCGGGCATCGCGGTGTTGTAGAATTTTCCGGACGCTGAGCCTGTCGAAGCGTCCCTGACCCATCCGGACGCTGAGCCTGTCGAAGCGTCCCTGTCCTATCCGGACGCTGAGCCTGTCGAAGCGTCCCTG
>CAYYMM010000178.1:0-6333 GCA_964472395.1 uncultured bacterium
TTTCCGACCCGATCCAGATGCGGAAGCAACCCATCCGGGCGAGTGTTTCGACCAGCCGTTCATCCTGCAGCCGATCGGCGCGCGTGATGGTCTCGAAAGGAATCCGCAGCCCCCGGTCGGACAACTCCGATGCGAACCGGAACACCCACTCATCATCGAACGTGAACACGTCATCGGCAAACCAGATCCGGTCCGGATGATAGGCTTCATCGATCACCGCCACCTCATCGGCGCACAGTTCCGCCGACCGTTGCCGTCGCGTGTTGCCGAAAACGGCGTGCGAACACCACCGGCACGAGTACGGGCAGCCTCTCGATGTGATCAGATTCAGACTCGAATGCCCATGCCGCCGTGTCCACGCCTCCGTGTAAGCACGTATATCGACCGCGTCGCGATCAGGCATCGGAAGCCGATCGATCTCGAGCAACTCCGAGGGGCCTTCGTCCGCCACCGCTCCGGATTCATCCCGGTGGATGATGCCACGCAGGCCACTCAGACCGCGCTCACCTTTCCTTTTGAGGCGTTCCATCAACTCGATGAGAACACCGTCGCCCTCCCCGCGCACGATCACGTCCGCGCCGACCGCGAGATACCGATCGGGGTAATTCGCACTGTCCGGGCCTCCGAGCACCACGCGCCAGGACCGCTGTTTCGCCTCACGAATCATCCACACCGCGTTCGGCCGCGTCATGTGGGTCGTATAGATTCCGAGCACGCCCGGGTTCCCCTCATCCAGTCGTTCGATGAACCGGCTCTTCCCCCGGAAAGTCGTATCGAACACCTCGACAGCGATTCCGGCGAGTCTGGCGGCAGCCGACAGATAGAGCAATCCCAGAGGCGGATACGGTTTCATGATTTCCTGTTCGACCGGATCGTCCTCCAGATAGAACGCGTGAGTCAGCAGCAGATCAGTCATCATCGAAATCAGTCGTCTGAGAGGTGCGGCTGATTCGTTCCAGTCTCCCGAGTTCGAACCAGGCATCAGTCAGTTTGAAAAGAGTGTCCCGCCGGTGGTCGGAAATGGCCGGGAACACGCCCGCCGACTCGCGGATCAAATCCATTTCCAGATGCAGAACTTCGTGGAGCTTGCGGTAAAATGGCGTGTCGTAGGCGCCTTGAAACAGCATGTCCAGATCATCCGAATGGCGCCAGTTCGTTTTATGCCCGAGGTGTTTCCGGGCGGATGGATAGAGTTCCGCCCCGGGCAGCGGATAACAGACGCTGATTCCGATGTCGTCCGGGCGCGCGAGCCGGATCATCCGGATGGTGTCCCGGATTTCATCCAGTGTTTCCCCGGGATACCCGAACTGGATGAACAGACCGGAGCGGATGCCTGCGGTTCGGAGGTTTTCGACGGCCGGAGCGACTGCCTCCACCCGGATGCCCTTGTTCATGGCATCGAGAATCCCCTGATTCCCGCTTTCCGCCCCGATCCAGACCTCGCGGCACCCCGCAGAGGCCAGACACCGGATCGCCGGTTCGGATAACAGATCCACGCGAGTTTGAATGGTGAAGGGTATTTTCACCGAACGACGATTGACATGACCGGTGAACCGCTCGAGCCAGTCGATCGGATAACCGAAATTATCGTCGGCGAACCATAGATGATCCGGAGCGTACCGTGACTTGAGCACGCTCATTTCGTCCACGACATCCTCGGGGGCTCTGACGGCATGATGGCGTCCCCAGATCGGTTTGGCGCACCATCTGCAGTGAAACGGACATCCGCGCGACGCTGCGACAATCAGGCTGAATCGGCCATGAACCGATGTCCAGGCAGCGCGATACCGGTCGATATCGATCAGATCCCACGCTGGCGGGGCGAGGAGGCTAAGATCCGATTCGGGTTCGCGGTCTGAAGCGCACTGAATCGATCCATCTGCCGCGAGAAACGCGATGCCGGGCAGCGATCGGATCGCGCTTGTATCGGTGTGTTCGAGGGATCGGCACAGTTCGACCAGCGTCCGGTCTGGTTCGCCCCGCACGACATAATCCGCGCCATTGCGAAGGTAGGTATCGGGATGTGCCGACATATCGGGGCCAGCAGCGATCGTCTTGCACCCGCGGTCCCGGGCATCCGCCAACATACCGAGCGCTTCCAGGCGCATCTCGGACAGGCACATCTTCGATATAAAATTGAAAACATCCTCGCAGATCACGAACACATCGGGGGTGACTGCGCTGAGTATCTTCCGGAAATCATCATGCGAACTCGTAAAAGTCGCATCGAACAGCGAAACGTTCCATCCTTCTTTTCTGAGCGCAGCGGCGGCATACAATGTTCCGAGGGGTGGATAGGGCTGCATCTTCCGGAGTTGCTTCGGATCCATCCGGAGTGAATTGGAGTGTGCGACGAGAATGTTCATGTCCGGTCGGGTTCCTTATCGAGATTCTTGAGTGTTTCCATCAGGCGCATCGCTGTCTCATGAACCGTGCCGCCGTTCGACAGTTCGTAGGCTTTCTCGATCGACAGACGCCGGATGACACCGGGAAATGCCGTGCTGAGATCGAATCCGGACTCCCGATGCATCAGCAGTCGCCCATTCATGTCGTCTCGAGTGATCTCCAGTATCTCGCTCCGATTCTTACTCCCGCGGCTCAGAAAACATACCACAATTCTGCCGGAAAAGTCGAACCGGCATCGTTGCCTGAAAGGTGTCCGAGTCAGGTCAACACGAATTTTGCGTTTTCCGTTTGGAAGCATGACTGGTTCTGAATGCGCAAGGTCCGGGAACGTCTCCCGGCAATCCGGGCAGAGGCTGATCGAGGCAGGATGCCCGTACAATCTCGGAACAGGATTCTCACTGATGTATACAGCCTCCTCAGCCAGCACATCGAATCCATGGTGCAGCAGCGCATAAGACAGCGTGGATTTCCCCGCTCCGCTCGGCCCCGCCAGAAGGACACAGATATTCCCCCGCACCAGGGCCGCAGCGTGCAGCGCGGTTCGATCGACCCCCGTCGCCAGAAACAGCGCCATGCACTCCAGCACGTTCCTCCGCACCCACGCCGGATCGCTCAGGTATGGAACCGACATCACCCCGATCGCCCTCCCCGTCTCCCGATCCGCCCTGAATCTGAGACCGGATGCGTCTGCGACAAGAGAGCACTCCTCAACGGTGAAATGGAGCGAGTGATCCGCGCGTGCGTCGGACATCTGATTCAGACGATCCATCCGGATTCGAAGTTCCGGGCCGGGTGCACGGCATTCCGCGCGATCGAACAATCGGAACGACTGCATCATATATGCGTGAAGTGCGGAGAGATCGGATTCGAGCATGACCGGTTTGCCCAGAACATCATAAGGACCCGAAACGGGAAGCTGGATCGATTCAGTCTGCATGCGAAGCGCTCGGGGGAGTCACCCGGAAGATGAACATTTTTTCGCTCCAGTAATCGCGCGAGGCAACCTGAGAGCACAGGAAGCGGCGTGACATCAGCGCATCGAGCCAGACTTCGCATCGGCCTGAAGAGGACAGAAGCAGGAACACGCAACCGTCCGGTAAGAGGTGATCCGCTGCCGCCGAGGCAAAACGGTCGGGCAGATCATCGTAACACCACGACCGTTCGAACTCAGTCGCCGGACGGCCGGGAAAAAACGGGGGATTGAACAGAATCACGTCGAAGCGTTTCCCGGAGACCGGTTCGAACAGGTCGCCCGGGAGCGTTTCGATCTGCGTCTCCAATCCGTTCAGAATCACGTTGAGGCGTGCGCAGCGAACCGCGTGCGGATTGATATCCACTGCCGTGACGATCGATCCCGAAGCGGCGGCCACAACCGCGCAACAACCCGAGCCCGTTCCGAGATCCAGCACCGATGAACCGGCGGGGAGGTTGTTCTCTCCGAGAAAGTCGCAGAAAAACGAGCCTGACAGGAAGACGCGGGGATTGAGGACATCCGGGAGCACGATGATCGGGATGCCGCGGATTGTTTCGATTACGGGGCGGGAAAGCTTGCGTTTCTGTAAAAGCAGGTACCGGCTCCGGAAGAACGCCTTCGCGAGAAGAACTTTGAGCGGATTTCTGCGGACCTGCAGCAGACAGTCGGTTGCCATGATCAGAACCCTGATACTTCGGGACGCCGGTATTGAATCACGGACTGAATGACCCGAAGTTCGACCGGGTTTCGGTACCAGCCTGAATGATATCGCCAGGCGCTCAGGAACCTCAGCAACAGCCGCATGACCGGTCGGATCCGTTCGCGGGAGGTGTATGTCGGGTAATAGGCATTCAAGACCGTTTCGAAATCGCGCACGTGACGCTGTTGTTTCCCGGAGATCCAGGGAAGATCCGCCATCCGTCGCCGGTGGATCAGGGCCCAGCGCTCACCGATCCATTCTTCCAGTGATTCCGGCATCTTTATCCCGCTCGCGGTCGCGGCATCCCACATCGCGCCAGGAAACGGCACCGGGTCGTACCGGTAGAGAATGATCTCCGTCACGGGGTTCGCACGTTTGACCGCCCGGATGAACCGGATGCACTGCCTGATGTCCTGCTCTGGATCCGGAGGATTGCCGCAGATGAAACTCAGCTCGGGAACGATGCGGTATCGCGCTGCGAGTCTTACGAGTTCGATCGTTTCTTCGGGTGACAGCGTCCCGCCTTTGTTCATCCGTCCGAGCGTTTCGGAATGTCCGCTCTCCGCCCCCATGAACACCATCGCCAGGCCGCTGCGGGCCATCAGATCCCAGGTTTCGGGCTGGAAATGCAGCAGCGTGTCGACACGGCCTTCGCCCCACCACCGGATCCTGATCCTTTCTTCGAGCAGTCCTAGGCAATAGGCCACTACACGGGACTCGGAAGCAAAAAAATTGTTATCGTGAAATTCGAGCGCATCGATGGCAAAGGAATCGACCAGATACGTCGTTGTCTCGAGCAGACGCTCCGCGCTTTCCGCCACCCATCGTTCGCCCGCGACAATCGGTGCCGCGCAGAAATTGCAGCGGAACGGACAGCCCATGCTGCTGTGGTGCGAGAGCGTGCGCCGCCCGAGATGCGTCGGAACCACGTAGCGCTCGATGTCGATCAACTCGTAGGGCAGCCGCGGCAGCGCGTCCGGATCGATCGGATCGGGGACACTCGTCCGGACCGGCCGGCCATCGACCTGAAACGCGATTCCGGGAACCGTCGCCGGATCGCCTCCGCCCTCGAGAACCTCCACAAGTTTCCGGATCGTCCCCTCACCCGCACCGATCACGATATAATCAATCGTCGGATGAGCCGCACATTGCTCCCAGTAGATGCTCGGGAAGTAACCCCCGACCACCACGATCAAGCCGGGATTTTGCGCGCGAATACGGATCAGGTCGGGAATGGCCTGCTGGAGCTGCGGGCCGGGCATGATGGTGACCCCGAGATATTTCGCAGAGGTATCGGAACAGCGCGACAGAACGGTTTCGACAGCAGGATCTCCCGGAAGATTCCCGTCGATGATGTCGCACGAAGCGACGCCGTCGAGCGACCCCGCGAGACGCATCAGGGAGAGGGGCATCCGGTGAAAACCCGGTTTGGAACATCGGGGATTGTAGAAGACGATATGAGGCAGCGATGGGTGCATCAGGGTCTCCGGAAAATGCGATCCCGGAGCATCACCCCGAGTTGTCGATGATCGCACAAGCCACTCAGCGCCCAGAACAGAGGAAACAACAGCAGGACCGACAGGTGAATCAGACGCGCGACCGTTGCACCCCTCCGCTGCATCCAGTTCGGATACCATGCGAGCAGTTCGGGAGAGGGAGGGAGCAGCGTGTCGCGGAGGAGTTTCATGCGCTCATGGCCGGGATGAGCCCAGGCCGGCCGGAGGCGGGACAAGATGACACGCTTCATGCTGATGCGATGGATGGCCGAAAGCAGTCGGAGCCTGAAATCAGGACGGTGATGGCGCATGCGTTGCCGGATCTGTCTGAGTTCATTGTCGACCGCGAAGTCGGCAAACGATACATCGATCAGAAGGTGCCTCAGGCGATTCGGTGTGAGTTTCGCGGTTTCGACGACGATCCGCTCAGGGATCCTCGCATGGGTGTAGCGGATGGCGAGCGTCATCGCGGCATACATCTGACGTTCGCATGATGCCAGTTTGATCATGCCGAGCAGATCTTCCCAACTGACGTCATCGAGCGACCGGGCGACGACCGCCAGATCGACCAGTTGGATAGCGCGAGGGCTTCCGGCGTCGAGATGATGTGCGAAATGGCATCCGAGATGCAGGAAAAGGGCCGTCGGGTTGACGAGGTGGAGTGCTGCCCTGCTTCGAGCCGGAGATTCCGGATTGTGCCAGATGAATTCGGTGATATCGAGCAGTTGCGGCATCAATCCTAGAAATCTGAACTGAAG
>CAYYMM010000179.1:0-6249 GCA_964472395.1 uncultured bacterium
CCGAAGCGGCAGCTCGGATGGGCATGGACGCGCTGGCATTGACCGATACGAATGGTCTGTATGCCGCTGTTCCGTTCACGCGCGCCTGCCGGGCGCGGGGAATCCGGCCGATCTACGGGGTCGAACTGACCTGTGCGCCGCGCCGCGCCGTGTTGCTCGCCCGCGACATGCCGGGGTATCAGGCGATCTGCCGCATCATCACCGATCGGCACCTCGATGCCTCATTTGACTGGGAATCCCGCATCGCTGAACTGCCGTTGTCCGTGATCGTTCTGTCGGACGATCTGCCTCTTCTCGCGAGGTGCGCTCGGATTCCCGAACGGCGTCGGGCGACGCTGGCGGAGATTCATGCCTGGGAGGGGCCGGATGCTCGGACGCATCGCGCCAGGACGCTCGATGCCGCCGACCGTCTGAAGCTCGCGCCGGTCGCCACCAACGCAGTTCGGCTGGTCGTACCGGGGGATCATGAGATCCATCGGATACTGAGTGCGCTTCGATGCAACACCACCATCGGAAATCTCCCGCCCGGCGCGCTGACCCCTCCCTGCGCGGATCTCAAATCCTCCTCCGACATGTCCCGCCGTCTGAAAGGTCTCGAAGGGGCCCTCCGTATGTCGGTCCGGGTGGCGGAAGCCTGCCGGATGGATCTCGATCTGGACCACCGTCATCTCCCGAAGTTTCCTGTTCCGGGCGGCGGGGATGCGTATCTGCATCTCCGGGGACTGGCGCTTCAGGGGCTTTCTGAGCGGTATGCCGAGTCCGAACAGCTTGCCGCCCGCAAAGTGCTCGAACGCGAACTCGCCGTCATCGAAAACATGCATCTCGCGGACTACTTTCTGATCTGCTGGGACATCGTCCGCTTCGCCCGCTCGCACCGCATCCCCTGTCTCGGACGCGGCTCCGCCGCCAACTCCATCGTTTCGTTCTGCCTCCATATCACACACGTCGATCCGATCGTTCACAATCTGTTTTTCGAGCGTTTTCTGAATGAGCAGCGCGCATCGCTGCCGGATTTCGATCTGGATTTCGGGACGGCGGACCGTGAGCGTGTATTGGATTACATCTTTGAGTTTTACGGTGAGCGGCATGTGGCGATGATCGGGACGCATGTGACGTTTCAGATCCGGGGCGCTTTCCGTGAAGTCGCGGTGGCGCTCGGGTTACCCAAATCCGAGGTGGACGGATTCATCAGGCGGCTTCCGCATTATTCGGGCACCGGGGCGATCGCGGAAAAACTTGCGGGATCACCTGAAACACGCGGCCTGCCGCTCGAACGTGAGCCGTTCCGGACACTCGGCCGATTCGTCGAGCGTATTGGCGGGTTTCCGCGCAACATGGCGACGCACCCCTGCGGACTGGTGATCACACCCGACCCGATCATGGCGCACATGCCGCTGCAGCGCGGTGACAAGGGGCTGACGATCACGCAGTGGTCGATGGGGCCGGTCGAGGATGCGGGACTCCTCAAAATCGATATTCTCGGCCAGAAGGGCCTCGAAGTCATTTCCCACACTTCCGAAGCCGTGCGGCGGCAGGGGAAGTCCGTTCCCGAGGATCCGCGGGTGTTTCTGGCCGATGCGGTGACTCGCGAATGGCTTCGCGAAGGGCGCAGCATCGGTTGTTTCTATATCGAAAGTCCTGCGATGATCGGGTTGATCCGGCAGGCCCGGTGCGACGATTTCGAGTGTCTCACGGCACTGTCGTCGATCATCCGTCCCGGTGTCTCGAATTACGGCGGCAAGCATTCTTATCTCCGCCGGCATCTGAAACTTGAACCCGAAACACTCGCCCACCCCCTCCTGCGTCCCATCCTGCGCGATACGCGGGGATGTCTGATCTATCAGGAACAGGTCATCCGGATCGCTTCAGAACTGGCCGGTCTGACGCTGGCCGAGGCGGACGATCTGAGGCGGCAGATGTCATACAAGAAGAATCATAAAAAACTGGCCGATTACAGGGAGCGTTTTTACGAGGGGTGTCGCGGCAAGGGTATGCCCGAAGTCTCGATCGACGAGATTTACCGGCAGGTCGAATCCTTTTCGGGATATGCGTTCTGCAAGGCGCATTCCGCGTCGTTTGCGTTGGAATCCTTCGAGAGCATGTATTTCAAGAGCCATCATCCGGCGGAATTCATGGCGGCTGTCCTGTCGGGAGGAGGAGGCTACTACGGCGCGCTCGAGTACATGGAAGAAGCCCGCAGGCTGGGCCTGACGATTCACTCACCGTGCGTCAACGGCAGCGAAATCCGGTTTACGGGTGCTGGCGAGCATCTCAGGGTCGGCCTGATGCAGGTCAAGTCGCTGTCCGAGGAAACAGCGGGGCGGATCGTACAGGACCGGGAACGGAACGGCCCTTTCCGGGACCTGATCGATTTTCTCGAACGGATCCGTCCGGACGTGTCGGAATCCCGCAGTCTCGCACGGTGCGGCGCCCTCCGATCACTCGGACGCACCATTCCCGAATCGCTCTGGGGGATCGAAATCTACTATCATGACCTGCCCGAAACGCCTCCCGCCGATCGGAATGCGGGGATCCGCCGGCTCCTGAATCTGGTCCCGCCACTCGCCGATCCGACGCCATCCGACATGCTCCGAAGCGAACTCGAATTGCTCGGCCTGACGGTCTCGGCACACCCCTTCCGGATCTTTTCCGATGAGGTGGCCCGTGTCCGCCGGTTGCGGCCGGTGGTGCGCTCGGTGGATCTCGCAGCCCGCGCCGGCCGTGATACCTATGCGCTGGGATGGCGGGTGATCGGCAAGAAGACGCGCACGAAGAAAACCGGAGAACTGATGGTGTTCATTACGTTCTCCGATGAGTGGGGGCGTTTCGAAGCGACGTTTTTCCCGGTGGCATTCGAGCAGAACGCGCAGGAACTCCTCAAAGGACATGGCCCGTTTTTACTTCGAGGCCGTGTCGATGTAGAATTCGGGGTGCCGATGCTGATCACCGAGCGCGCTCAGTTGATCGCAAGCGGACAGCCGGAAATCCGAAACACCTGCGGACCGCTCAGAAGACCCGTTCCGGCGCGCGTCCGTAAGTAACCCGATCTCCCGAGGAAACACATGGAAAATCGCCCACGCATCTGCATCATTCACACCGGAGGCACTTTCGGGATGTCAGGGCATCCCGGACCGTTGCGCCCCGATTCCTATTCCCATCGCATCACCGACTGGATTCCGGGCCTGTCCGATATCGCCCGGATCTCGCTGATCGCACCTTTTAACATCGATTCATCGCAGATGGAACCGGCCCGTTGGATTGAAATTGCCCGGGCGATCGAGACGGCCTATCCGAAGCAGGACGGATTCGTCGTGATCCATGGCACGGACAGCATGGCCTACACGGCTGCGGCCCTGTCGTTCATGCTCGAGGGCCTCGGCAAGCCGGTGATCCTGACCGGATCGCAACTCCCCCTGGCGGAACTGAGAACCGATGCCCGCGGGAATCTCGTCAATGCCGTCATCCTGGCCGGGATGGCGATTCCCGAGGTCGGTGTCTGTTTCGATAACAAGCTGTACCGCGGCACGCGCATTCAGAAGCAGGACATCTGGTCGTATGCCGCCTTTAACAGCCCGAATCTCGATCCCCTGGCCGAACTTGGACTCGCGGTCAAACTCTTCGATCATGTCATGCCTGCGCGGGAGGGGTTTCGGGTTGATACTCGCATTGATCCGAGAATCATGGTCGTTCGAATCGTGCCGGGTCTCGACCCCTCCTTGCTGATCAATCTCCTTCGCAACGGCATCCGGGGCCTCGTGCTCGAAGCCTTCGGCGCCGGGAATCTTCCGGTCAGCCACCCGGGATTCCTCGAAATGCTCCGCGAAGCGACCCGACGAAGCATCCCCGTCCTGATCGTATCGCAGTCACCGCGCGGTGCCGTCGATCTGAAACTGTATGAGGCGGGACAGGCCGCGACGACTGCCGGAGTGATTCCGGGTGGTGATATGACCGTCGAATGCGCGGCCGTGAAGCTGATGATTGCCTTGGGGCGATATGAAGAACTGCAGGATGTGAGGAGATTTCTGATGGCTCCGGTTGTCGGAGAACGATCCGTCTGAGACAGTTGACCGATTGCTGTCCGGAACCCCTGATCAGGTGATCGATTCGATGATCTTCCGGTTTTCCTGAATCTTCATTGCGCAACTGGCCATCAGATGCAGTTTCCGGATGTTGTCCTGTTCTTCTTCCAGACTGAGTGCCACGGTCGATCCACCCACGGCAATCCCGATGACTTTCTTGGAGACCTCGATCGGCGCCAGAAACACTGCGCGGACATTGGCGAGATCGATGAAGGGTTCCACCCAGCCGAGTTCTCCGGGGGGTTGAGGGATTTTCGTGAAGAAGAAACCCGGCTGTTCGAGGTACCGTGACCAGAAGCGGGATCGGTTGACCTGTTCCCCGCACGGAACTCCCCGTTTGCCTTCCTGAAAGCTCTTCGCGTCTCTCCAGAGATAGTTTTTATCGTTATCGTAGGCCAGAAACGCGACCTTGTCGCAGCAGTAACCCAGAAACTGCAGGAAATATCCGATGATCGCAGTCTTGGTCGGTGCATCGAGAAACAGTTTTTTGGTGTTTTCGCCCAGAATCTCGACACGATCGACAAAGGTGAACTGGCCCTGATCGTCCAGAGAAATGATGCCGGACATGTCATGGGTGACGAAATCCGAAGCGGTTTCCGTGATATTGAGGTTTCGTCGCAGCGGCGGAGCGATCCGGTAATGAATCGACAGCGCACGGTACAGGGTGTTTTCCGAACAGATGTACGGCCGGATGATGTAACCAAGACGGTGGGAAAGTTCATCCACCAGGGTGACATTGGAGGGGTCGAGCATGGCGAGGTGGAGGCGTTGTCCTTCAAGTTTGAAAGGCACGACCTTGTAATACTCGACCATGTTCGTCGGGATGAGTTCCAAAACCTCTCGCGGAATGGTCTGAAGCACCTTGGGATGAACAGAGGGGACCCCGAGTTGCTTGGAGAGGATATCCCCCAGACGGATATCGTCGATCAGCATCATTTCGACGAGATTCGTACCGAGTCGTCCGCCGGTGATCGATTGCCGCTCGAGCGCGCTCGATAACTGGTCGCGGCTCAACTCTCCGCTTTCGATTAGAATCTCACCGAGTTTCCTCATTGATGCTCCTCTGATAGTTGTTCTCCGGCGGAATCATCTGGTCTTTGCTCTTATTGGTAAAACAATTTCCTCCTCGATGTCAAGCCACATGCAGGCCCAACTCAACTTCCGGCGGATTTCCGGATTGTGAAACGAGTGGAGGATCTTTATAATTCTTTCCACAGAGGTTCTCAATATGGATCGATTTCCGTTTGCAGCCGTTGTTGGCCAGGATCTCCTGAAAACTGCCCTGCTCCTCAACATCATCAACCCCGCCATCGGAGGTGTGCTGATCTGTGGTCCCAAGGGATCCGGCAAAAGCACCATCGTTCATTCCATCGAATCCGTTCTTCCCCTCTATACGTCCGTTGCGGGCTGCAGGTTCCGATGTGATCCATCCACGCCCTCCCGTTTCTGTACGGAGTGTCAATCCCGCGATGAACTTGTTCCCATCGAGCACCCCATGCGGATCATTCCGTTGCCGTTGAGTTGCACGGAGGATCGGTTGATTGGAAGTGTCGATGTGGAGGTGTTGCTCAAGTCGGGTCGGAAGCTGGTGCAGCCCGGAATTCTGGGCGAGGCCAATCAGAATGTCCTGTACATCGACGAAGTGAACCTGCTTCCGGATCATCTCGTTGACGATATCCTCGATGTCGCAGCTTCCCATTGGAATTCGATTGAACGAGAAGGCGTGTCGATCCGCCACCCGTCTTCGTTTGTGCTGATCGGCACCATGAATCCGGAAGAGGGTGATCTCAGACCGCAGATTCTGGATCGTTTCCCATTATGTGTGCAGATGAACACCATCGATGATCCCGCGATGCGCACGGAGATCATGCGTCGCAATCTGCGATTTGAGGCGGATCCGGATGCATTCGGCCGACTGTACGAGCCTGAACAGCGCCGATACAGAGAGATCATCGGGGCAAGCCGGAAGATTCTTCAGGATGTCCGGATCGGCGATGCCTGTCTCGATGCAATCGCTCGCGCGGCCATCGAACTGAAAGTGGACGGACAACGACCGGATATCGCCATTGTGAGGACCTCGCGCACACTCGCCGCGCTGAACGGCCGGATCGAGGTTTGCGGTGACGACATTGAGACTGCCGCGGGACTGGTGATGGCGCATCGGACCCGT
>CAYYMM010000180.1:0-6238 GCA_964472395.1 uncultured bacterium
CGTCGAAGGGAGGACCCGTCATGCCGACGTACGTCCTGATGACGAAGCTGACCCCCGCGGCGCTCCAGGGAACGTCGGGCCGGAGGGCGACCGGGCACGACTGGAAGGCGAAGGTCGACGCCACGTGCCCCGGCCTGAAGTGGATCGGGCACTACGCGCTCCTCGGGCCCTACGACTTCATGGACATCTACGAGGCGCCCGACGAGGCGGCGGCGTTCCGCGTCTCGCTCCTCTCGCGCGAGAACGGGGCGCTCTCGGCCGAGAGCTGGCCCGCGGTCGCCTACCCGGCGTTCCTCGGGATCGCCGACGCACCGGTGTTCCAGGGAGCACCGGGCTGTTACGACGACAATATCGGCGAGTATCGGATCGCACACCCGGTCGCTCCGACGTCAGCGGAACCGGCACACCCCGCGCCATGACCGCGGTGATCGGAACGCGACGAAACCGGATTCCAGCGATAACGTTGATATCGGCGATGGCCTGTGTCATTTCGACATCGATTCTCGCGCAGGATTCGTCACGCGGTTTCGGAGAAGAGACCGCGTCGCTGTCGGGGACCATCACGGGAGCGGTATCCTTCACCAGTCCTTATACTTCGGAGGATGTCGGGGATATCGACATGAGCGAAACCACATTGTCGACACCGGTCTATCACACACAATTCAGTGCATTCCATTTCATCACGGGGCTGAACGTGAGTTGGACCCGGTTCACCTTTTCGGATTACAAACCGGCGTATTCCGAAGATCTTGTGTTTCCGCTCACAACCGAAGACCTTTGCGGACTCGGGGTCTATGCCGCGCTGCTGCGTCCCGTGACGGATGGGATGGGCTGGAGCGTGTCGGTGATGCCCGGTCTGTACAGTAACTTCCAGACATCTCGAGTGGGAGAGGAGAAATTCGTTGCACATGCCGGGGTTGAATCCCGTTTATCGGACACATGGACCCTGTCAGCCGGTATTGCTTACGACTCCGCATTCGGCAAGCCCCGGGTCTATCCTCTGGGAGGTGCGATCTGGCGTCCCGCTGACGATCTGACGGTCCGGCTGGTTCTGCCCTCGCCATCCGTTTACTGGGCGTCGACGGAACGGACAGGGCTGTTCCTGGCGATCTACCCCGCCGGAGACCGATGGAGCATGTATGACGATCATCGCCGCAAAACGGTGTTTACCGCCGAAAGCTGGCGGACTGCGATCGGCGGCGAGTGGAACATGTTCGATCGCATCTGGCTGCGGGCGATGGGAGGAACGGACACGAACCGCGAGTATGACACGCGGAGCACCTATGCGGCGGATGTCAGTTCCGACGTGGAGGACACCTGGTTTGCGACGATCCAACTGGTGATTTATTGATTTCGATTGACTACCCGCGAGACAGATAAAAAATTAACTTGACAGAGATATTCCTTGGACGTATATTGCATATCGTAATCTCAGTATTTGAATCTCGTTAAAAGAATAATTTTTTGAGATTCACTTTAATAGCGATACTATTCGCTAGATTTAAGGAGGTTCGTTGTGCAGTATGGGATTAAGTACATGCTTGGAATGCGTCGTTTGACATCGGTTATCGCCCTATCCAGCATCCTGTTTCTCGGGATAACATCATTCGCGCAGGTCAGTCCGTACTCCCCGCAGGAGAACGAAGTGATCAAACGGCGCACCTGCGAGTTCTGGACTCATGGTTTGAATTTCGCCTGGCCGGCGATTCCCGGATCCAGTTACTACAGTCTGCATCTCTGGGACGTCCTCGAGGAACAGGAGATTGTTCTGGCTGATCGGATCGCTGGACTCTCCTTCCATTATGCTTCCAGTGAGGGGTGCAATCCTTGGGGCAATGAATGCTGTCGATTCTATGACCAGGCCCCCTCGGGAATGACCCCGGAGGACAAGACAACGGGACTCGGAGACAAGCAGTTTTTCTGGTGGGTCGAGAACGATCGGGGACAGTTCAGTAAGTTTACCTTCTTCGCGCTTGAACGTGATACGGAAGGACAGAACCCGGCAGAACTCGCTTATAAGCTCAACAATATAGAATGTGATTCTGCGGAACAAAATTATGCAGTCGTCATGCCGAATCAACATTTCGGAGATGTGGAATGGGGATACATGACCATCGAAACATCACCGAATTACATTCGAAAAGATAACGCGACTCCCCCTCATTGCCGAAACTATCAGATTTCGAATCTGCCGACCTACGATGGTGATCCCATGCTGAGTCAGTGGATCGTCTTCGGCGGGAAAACGACACCTTCCGACATGTCCTATCTCGATGTCAATCTTCTGTTCGATTATCGGAATCAGGACGTCCCGAATGAAGGCATGACACAGGCATTTCAGGATTCCTTCGACTTCAGAATGCCCAGATCCGATGAACTCATGAAATGGCCTGAGTTTTTTGATGAGATCTTCTGTGGTCCCGGATCCGATTCCGAACGGATCGATGTCCGGAGCTTGATCGATGACCGTTTGATCAGGGATCTTCAGACAGCGATCAACAGCGGCATGAGCATCGGGGATGCAATCATTGAAGCATTCACAACGGCTCCGCTTTTGACCCGTCCCGGAGAATTCACCTACAATTTCGACTGGCCGGCAGAAGGTTACTACAAGGATGGAATCGCTTGTGATAGCTTCAGTGGTCATGAGTGGTTATCAAACCAATACGTTCGTGAAACAGGTCAAATCAACTGTATCTCGTACTCTCGATTCTGTTGCGCAGTGCTCCGTGCAGTCGGAATCCCCGCTCGCACAAAATCAACAATCACGCAACACAATGATATCTCGATCTGGATTCCCAATCGGGAGCTTGCTCCACAGAACGATGTTTATTCATATGATGACGGGCAATGGGTGTTTTTTGTCCCCGGTGATGTCGGTTCACCGCATCCCACAAAACAAGATGGAAACCCATTGATTCGGGGGATCCCCTATCCTCGATATGGAACACATATCGTCCGAACCATCAGCTACGCGTCAGATAAGGAAGAATACTTCAATGTGGAATGGACCCCCAGAGGCCTGCAGAATTTGGCCTTCAAAGCCAGTTCGGATGGACTCGTTGGTCCGAAAGCCCTGAAGCTGATCGATGTCGTTCCCGGACCGGCTGCCTTGCGTGACACGGAGTTCTATGCCCGGGTGACCGCCGCTCATCCCAAACAACCCGCATTTCTCGCCCACCACCTGATTCCGTTTGGACCGGATCACTTCATGTATATCTATGCGATCGAACCAGGCGTACGGTATAAAACGCAGGTCTTCAAACTGGTCAAAAACACCCAAAGCTACCCATTTGACATCCGTATGACCACGCTGATCGGCGGAGACGTCACCCTCGATTTCTCACATACCGACCATCTCCAGGACGTTCGAATTCCGGTCGGAACAAGCTATGCCCAGTTCCACGTTCAGAAACTCACGCTGGGTGATGGCCTGTATCAACTGATTCTCGAAATCGAATCGATGTAGCCCGATCCGTTTCGATCAATCCGGCAGGGACTCCTCACACGGGAGTCCCTTTTTCATTTCGCCGAAGCCGCCCACGGCGCATAATCCACATCTTCCGATACATTCTGCCCCGGATCGTTGTTGTTCGCGGCATTCATGCACCCGTCCGCAGCGCCCGAATCATCATCCGGCCCGTTACTGCTCCCCCAGTAGTTGTAAGATGCCGGAATACACGTCGTCGAATCGGCATTCTGAACAGCCCAGTTCGTGCACATCGCAAATGAATTGACATTGGCGGCATTTCCCGAAATAACGGGCAGCGATCCCGAGGCGCAGTAGATCGCGGTCGCATTGTACGAAAAATCGTTCCGCACAATCGCGGGATTCGTCCCGGCACCGGAACAGAAAATGCCGTACGTAACATTCCCCTGGATCACGCAGTCCTCGATCGAGGGACTCGATGCGGTATCACACAGGATCCCGGCATGCGCACTCTCGGAAAACTCACAGAATTCAATCGACGGCGACGCCGCGTGACATTCGATCAATCCGCTCGACGCCGATCCCCCAAACTCGATGACGGCATGCTGAATCTGACACTGCGCATCCACACTCGCGTTCAAAAATCGAATCCCCCTCCACATTCCCGGCGACGGAGTTTCCCGGGGATCCGGTCCGATTTCTACCGGCTGAGCGACAGTGCCGTTCACATCGAGATACCCCGGATTCGCAACGCTGACCGATCCGATCGTCATCCCCGCCGTCGCCTCGAAACTCAAATCGAGCCCCGCCTGAAGCATCAATCCGGCAGTGTCACCGTCGACTCCCGCAACCGTGACCTCTCCATGAATCAGAATCGGAAACGTCGAGGGACTCCAGATCGAAACATCCGTGATGGCATCCCCTCCCGCGTAAATGAGATCATACAGGTTATCGTTGCCGGAAAGCCCGGTTATCGCACCCAGATCACTCGCGAAGCACCGCACCGCATAATCGTTGTTACTCGTGAAGATCGTATCCGAAATACTCGCGTCCGTCGCCGATATGTTGATTTTCACTCCGGAAAGCTGATTGTGATGAATGTCGCAATCCTCGACATACGCTCCCAGTGCACCGTCGATGAAAATGCCATAATATTCATTGGCATAGATATCACAGGCGCGGATGAGGGGATCCGAATTCTGGCAGTGGAATCCGTGCAACGCGTTGTCGTGCACCACGAGATACGTCAGAGTGGGAGACGCATTCTGGCGGACCTGAACCCCGGTTCCCGCGGAATGCTCCACATAGCAGACATTCAAGGTCACATCCGATCCCTCGATCACAACCCCCGGATAAGTCATCGTTCCGCCATATCGGATATGGCAATGATCCAGCAGCGTGTCTGCGGAAGCATACGGATTGAAACGTACACCCGACCAGAACCCCGGTGTTTCAGTCTGACCCGTGAAAATGACCGGGACATCGTCGGTCCCGTCGACAAACAGCGTCCCGATATCATCGCTCGCGGTTCCTCCGACGATCATGCGCGTCCCCGCCGAGAAAAAAACCTGCACCCCGGCTTCGATCGACAGAATTCCTCCGGCGGTGATCGTGATGTCCCCCTCCACGAGATACTGCCCGCATTCCGAAGGCGACGTCATCCCCCATGTCGTTTCATTCGTGATCGCCCCGCTGACCGGATACGGCGTACAGGGCTGCGTCGGCGTGGCTGTGCCGGCTGGCGTGGGAGTCAGGGTCGGTGCAGGAGTCTCGGTCGGAGGCGCCGGTGTCGATGTCGGTGTCGGCGTCCACTTGTGCGCATCGTCCAGCCAGAATTCCGCCACATCGTATCCGTACGATTCCGCTGTCTTGTACCACGCGCCCCAAAAATACATTGGCCCGAACGGGATGAAGGCATCAATGTCCGGGAAATCGAATTCGAGTATCTCGATCGAGGTCTCGCCCGTTTCGACGTCCTCAGTCCCAAACCGCACGTCCTGCGTGAATTCGGGCCAGAAGAAATACTGTCCGCCCACTTCGAGAATCCCGAAGATCTGAGCGTCGAACACGATATCTCCCGTGTTGGTCAGCTCGAGCGTCGCCCGGAAATGATCGAACGACACGAAGCCCTGGTCATTGAGCGCCATATCGACATCGATCGCCGCGAGGATCTCCCCCCCGGCCAGAACGACTGTCACGCATAAAAACCCCATCACCGCGCAACGCCCCCGCTTTGCAGTCATCGTCATCATCTTTCCTCCTGTGAAACTGTCTGTAATTGTCAGTTTACGCCGTCCGAGCGGGTCGGTCAAACCCCCCGCACGCCCCTCTTGATTCGCGACTCTTCCTGTGCGATTTTCTGACAAGGATCCCTGTTTCCGGTAACCCGATCGTCTTCACCCGGAGCCTTTCCATGAAACTTCTGCACACCTCCGACTGGCATCTCGGACGCTCGCTCTTCGACCGCAGGCGCTCCGACGAATTCACCGCGCTCATCGACTGGATGCTCGACCTGATCGCCGAAGAACACATCGACGCCGTGCTCATCAGCGGCGACGTCTTCGACACCGGCATCCCCGGCACCCACGCCCAGAGCCTCTACTACGATTTCCTCGCCCGAGCCGCCCGCGCCGGCTGCCGCCACCTCGTCATCATCGCCGGCAATCACGACTCCCCCTCCTTTCTCAGCGCCCCCCGCGACATCCTAAGACACCTCAACATCCACGTCTTCGGTGCCATGTCCGCCCAGAGCCCCGCCGACGACGTCATCCTGCTCCATGCGCCCGACGGCCGCCCCGAACTGATCGT
>CAYYMM010000181.1:0-6155 GCA_964472395.1 uncultured bacterium
GATCGATCTGGTCAGTCTTAAATCGCAACTCGAAAAAGACGGACAACTTGATGTTGCCGGAGGAGTCACGGCTCTGGGGAACCTTTTCGAGGAGGGTTCGTCCGCGGCGAATATCGAATATTACGCCAAGGTTGTGCATGATAAGGCGGTACTCCGCAAACTGATTGAGGTGTCCGAGGAGATCACCGAAAAAGGATACCAGGCGGAAGGCGATGTTCGTGACCTTGTCGAAGGTGCCGAATCGGCTATCTTTGAAATCGCTCAGGCGGGTGAATCGCGAGGACCCAAATCAATCAAAGACGTCATGATGGTGACGTTTGAAAACCTCGATAAAATATCGAAAAAACCCGAACTCATTACTGGCACTCCATCCGGTTTCTGCGATCTCGATAAAATGCTCGCAGGAATGCACGGAGGTGAACTGATCATTGTCGCCGCACGTCCGGCCATGGGGAAAACAACTTTCGGGTTAAATATCGCTGCCCATGTCGGAGCGCATCTTTCTACTCCCGTTCTGATTTTCAGCCTTGAAATGACGGAGGAACAGCTCGTCCAGAGAATGCTCTGTGCGGAAGCCGAGGTTGACGGACAGGAATTGAGAACAGGCTACATCCGTCAGGATGATTGGGCGAAAATCGCACACGTCGCAATCGAAATGTCCCGTGCTCCGATTTTTATCGATGACTCACCATCACTCGGCATTCTTGAGATGCGCTCTCGAGCTCGGCGCATCAAGTCTCGCTTCGGTCTCGGACTGATCATGGTCGATTATCTTCAACTGATGCAAGGGCGCCGTGACGTTGAAAGCCGCCAGTTGGAGATCAGCGAAATATCGCGCTCGTTGAAGTTCATGGCCAAGGAACTGGATTGCCCCGTCATCGCGCTCTCTCAGTTGTCCCGAGCAGTGGAAAGCCGTACTGGAAATCGCCCTCAATTGTCTGATCTTAGGGAATCCGGAGCTATCGAACAGGATGCGGATGTCGTAATTTTTCTGTATCGGCCCGAATATTACAGGGTTAAAGAAATCGAAAAAGATGGCGTTAAAATAAACTCGGCCGGAATTGCCGAAATTATTGTGGCGAAACAACGAAGTGGGCCAACTGGTTCGGTGTTCCTGGCGTTCATCAGAAACAGCCTGAAATTCAGGGATCTTGCAGATGACATCTACATGCAGGTCCCTGATCCGGTCGAGGAATCATGAAACAAAAACTCGAACGGTTTCTAGGATACTTCGGATTGCCGATCCTACAATTCACCGAGGAAAGTGGTCGGATCGCCATCATGATGTATCAGACCCTTCTCTGGGTCTTTCGTCGCCCCTTTCGACTGAAACTCATCTTCAAACAGATGGAAGAAATTGGAGTTCGTTCTCTCGCAGTCGTTACGATCACCGCTCTATCGACCGGAGCGATTCTCGCACTCCAAAGCTATTCCTCATTCAAACGATTCAACGCAGAAAACCTGATCGGAACAATGGTGGCAATCGCTCTGTGCCGGGAACTCGCTCCCGTTCTAACCGGTCTGATCGTTGCCGGACGTGTCGGGAGCGCCATGGCAGCCGAGTTGGGCACAATGCGGGTCACAGAACAGATTGATGCTCTGTATACCCTTGCCGTCAATCCGATCCACTATCTGATTGTTCCCCGGTTTCTGGCCAGCGTCCTCATGATGCCAATCCTGACCATGCTTGCTGACGGTCTGGGAATCGCTGGAGGTTTCTTTGTCGGAACCCAGGTGTATCGTTTGAACTCCACTGTCTACATCCGTGCCTCATTTGATTTCCTCGAGTTTGAAGATGTTTACTCAGGACTCGTCAAATCCGCTGTTTTCGGTGTCGTGATCGCCATCATCGGATGCTATCGGGGTTTCTTCACAAGGGGCGGTGCTGAAGGGGTCGGAAAGGCGACCACCTCTGCTGTCGTCATCTCGATGATGTTGATTCTTATCATTGACTACTTCATGGGGGCACTGTTTTTCAGCGTGTAGAGACTTTTCCGGATGCAAGATTCAACCATTCAAATCCGCGGCTTGAAGAAAAAATTCGGAGCGAAAGTCGTGCTTGACGGTGTCGATCTGGATATCCGAAGTGGAGAATCCATGGTGGTGATCGGCGCTAGTGGAACCGGTAAGAGCGTTCTGATCAAGCATGTCATCGGTTTACTGAAACCGGATGCGGGGGACATCCGGGTGGACGGTGTCGACGTAACATCGCTCAATCCCTTCCAACTGGGTCTTTTCTGCAGACGTTTCGGTATGCTCTTCCAGGGCGGCGCATTATTCGACTCAATGAATGTTTACGACAACGTTGCCTTCCCATTGCGCGAGCGAGGCGGTCTATCGGAGTCCGAAATTGCGGAGAAGGTTACCGAAATGCTCAGCTTGGTTGAAATGGACGGAAGAGAAAAACTGATGCCTGCCGATCTCTCCGGAGGTATGAAAAAACGCGTCGGCCTCGCGCGTGCCATGGCCCCTAATCCATCCATCATGCTGTATGATGAGCCGACAACGGGTCTGGATCCGGTCGTCGGAGGAGTGATCGACCGGCTGATCGTTCGCACTCGCGATCGATATCGGGTCACGTCCATCACGATCACGCATGACATGCGCAGTGCCTACCGGATTGCTCACCGCATCGCCATGCTGTATAAGGGCAAAGTGATCATGGTCGGTACTCCCGAGGAGTTTTCACATGCGACGATACCGGAAGTCCGTGAGTTCGTCGCAGACAGAACAGCCCAATTAACTCGATCGATCCACGACAAGACTCCGGAGCCCGATCCGGATTGCGGGAGTTTTTCATCATGAGACCAGAATCAAAGGTTGGCTTGCTGGTGCTGGCGTTCATTGCAGTCCTGACTGTTTTTACGTTTAAAATCAACGGGGATCGCATGCCATGGCAGAAAGACAATGGTTACAGGATTCATGTCCTGTTCGATACAATCTCGGGTCTCGAAACAAAAGCTCTCGTTCGTTATGCCGGTGTGGAAATCGGCCTGGTTGATGCCATCACACTTGAAAACGGAAAAGCTAAAGTCACTTTAAAGTTGAATCCCGATGCAAAAATCCGAACAGATGCGAGAGTCGAAGTCGGATCGCTCGGACTGATGGGTGAAAAGTTCGTCCTCATCCAGGGCGGTACGACCCGGACCCCCTGGCTGGAACCGGAAAACACGATCGATGGCAGTGCCCCCGTCTCGATGGATCAACTCATGACATCGATGAGTGAGATTGGTGATGATATCAAAGTAATCACTTCTTCATTCAGAGACGCTGTCGGAGTTGATCAGGGCACGAACCGCTTGACCCGGATCGTGGAGAACATCGATCGAATGACCTCCGCTCTCGCGAATTCAACCGACTCCAATCAGGGAAATCTCGGCGAGATTATCGATAATTTCACGGTCATTTCACGCGATCTCAAGGACATTATTCACTCTAATCAGAGTAATGTGAATGCGACCATGAGCGATTTGCGCGAGGTTGTAGCGGCTTTGGCGCAAACGATGCCGCAGATCTCACAGGATATTCAAACAATCGCTGCCGATCTCCGCGATGTTGTGCGAGACAATCGAAGCAACATCGGCACGACGCTGGATCATGTCGCCAAGGCATCCGAAAACTTCGACGCGACCGTTAGTGACTTGAGGGATGTCGTTCAGAAAATCGATAACGGAGAAGGCTCCATCGGAAAACTTGTCAACGAAGACGAGTTTCACACAAATCTGAATAGCGCTGTCAAGAGCATCGATAAAGCCGCGGTCGAGCTAAGAGGGTTCATGGGGCGAGTCAGTGATTATAGACTTTTCGTTGGATATCGCGGGGAATATCTCTCGGAAGCATCCGAAACAAAAAGCTTTATCTCGATTAAGATCCAACCTCGTCCCGATAAGTATTACTTGCTCGAACTCGTAAACTCTCCCGAAGGACGCTATATCGAAGAAGAATATGAGTATGATTTCGAATCCGAGTCGGACTATCCGGATCCGCTGCGCTTCACGGTTCGCCGATGGGATAAATCGGACCTCACCTATTCTCTCCAGTTCGCAAAAATATACCACAATCTCACATTCAGAGGTGGGCTGATCGAATCGACCGGAGGGTTCGGCATGGATTATCAACTCTGGCGCGATCGCATTCAGTTCTCGATGGATGCCTGGGATTTTTCTCGTGATTCCAATCCGCATCTCAAATTCGGCGGGCGCATCAATCTATTCGAAAACTTTTACGTTTCCGCGGGCTGGGATGATTTCCTCGAGCGAGATAACGATCAGGACAGTGTCTTTTTTGGCGGCGGGTTTTTCATCGAGGATGACGATCTCAAAATGCTGCTCGGTTTCCTGCCCTTCGTCAGCGGAAAGTAACGGAAGCGACATGGCGATGACTGACCGACTCATCAGAACAGGCCTCGGATACGATGTCCATCGCCTGGTCCCGGATCGGAAGCTGATTCTGGGAGGGGTGGAGATCCCCTGGGATCTCGGATTGCTCGGCCACTCCGATGCCGATGTCCTGGCGCATGCGATCGCGGATGCCCTGCTCGGAGCAGCAGGATTAGGCGATATCGGCGTTCACTTCCCGGACTCGGATCCCTCCTATGAAGGGATCTCGTCGATGTCGCTGCTCGAACAGATCAGCAGGATGGTGCACAACCGATGTCTCAGGATCGAATGGATCGATGCGACAGTTGTGGCGCAGAAGCCCAAGATCAGGCCATTCATCGGGGAGATGCAGGTTGCTGTTTCGAAAGCACTCGGCATCTCGGAAACACTCGTCAATATTAAGGCGACGACCACCGAGGGACTGGGTTTTGAAGGACGGGAGGAGGGGATCGCGGCTCAGGCCGTCGCCACTCTCAGTGTGCCGGCATGAACAGGGAATTCCCGGACGATATCGCCTTCGGCCGGCACCCGGCGGAGATGATCCTGAAGAATCCCGAATCGACCATCGATCGGATATGGGTGCAGCAGGATGTCCATTTTCCGGATGCATTCCGATCCATTCTGTTTGCCGTAAAAAAACGCGGGATCAAGTTGAATTTTGTCGATAAGAAGACACTTGACAGGCTGACCAATGGGGCGGTTCATCAGGGGATCGTTGTCCGGATGATGGTTTGCCGGCCGATCGATTACGATGAATTGCTGAACATGCCGGATGTGTCTGAGCCCCGGTGTTTCATGGTGTTGGATCACCTTCAGGATCCCCGGAATCTCGGAGCAGTCTTTCGATCTGCGGCAGCTGCCGGTATTCATGGGATTTTACTCCCACGCCACGGGTCGGCCCCGCTTTCGGGGGCTGCGATGAAAGCATCTGCCGGAACACTTTCCCAGGTTCCGGTGGCTCTGATCGGAAACCTGGCTGCGGTTCTGCGCGATCTGAAGAATCGCAATTTTTGGATTGTTGGTGTTTCACACGATGGAACGACGCTGCTCGACAGTTCCACTTTTCCCGAGCGTACGGTGTTTGTCCTGGGGGGAGAGGATACGGGGTTGAGGCCGGTTTTACGCAAGGAATGCGATGAAATCCGAGCGATTCCGATGCGTGGCCCTGCAGGAAGTCTGAATGTTTCCGTCGCAGCCGGTATCGTTCTATATGAATGGGTCAGAACACGCACGGGTCAGACGCGGTAGCCAAAACTTTTTCCTTGACTTTCATCCGCAAACAATTAAGCTTTTGACTTTGCCTGGCTGGCGTAGCTCAGCTGGTAGAGCAAGTGATTTGTAATCACTAGGTCGGGGGTTCAAATCCCTTCGCCAGCTTGGAAGTGAAGTTCGCTGTTCGGGGAGATACCCAAGAGGTCAAAGGGGGCAGACTGTAAATCTGTTGGCAGACGCCTTCGAAGGTTCGATTCCTTCTCTCCCCATCGAAGCAGCAATGCTTCTGCGGGAATAGCTCAGTCGGTAGAGCATCAGCCTTCCAAGCTGAGGGTCGCGGGTTCAAACCCCGTTTCCCGCTTGTTTTCTGAGTTGCCCACGTAGCTCAGTAGGTAGAGCACCTCCTTGGTAAGGAGGAGGTCACCGGTTCGAGCCCGGTCGTGGGCTAACAATGTCGGGAACCAAGGGGCGAAATCGCTGATGCTCCTAAAAGCAGTGGAGGAGTGATTATGGCTAAGGAAAAGTTTGAACGATCGAAGCCGCACGTCAACATCGGAACGATAG
>CAYYMM010000182.1:0-5899 GCA_964472395.1 uncultured bacterium
TGCGACCGAGATGGGCCGGCCGATTCTGTATGTGATGGGATTGGGTGCTCCCGAGGAAATTGCGACGATCGCGTCATACACCATTCTGGCGCGGGTCGCCAGGAAAACCGCCGAATACCGGACTAATCTTCTGGTGCCCTGTAACGAACCGATCGTCATGACGATCGCACAGGAGACGGTTAAAAATGCCTATATGGAAGCCGGGCACCCGGACTTGTATAGTGACAACATGGTCTTCTTCGTGACCTCGATGCAATTCGCGTATGTGGCAGCCGTAAACGGATTGATGCTCCGCGAACGCACGGCCACGAACTGCTATTTCGGCAAGTTTTACGCGGAATCACTGCTATTGTCAGAGGCGGGGAATATTGCCGGTTCGATCCAGGTAGCCGGGACGGATGAGGTTGCACAACTACCGTTTTTCGTCACGACATGCGATTACACGCTCATCGGTGAGGAACTTTATGCGGCGTCCGCATATCTCGGTCGCGATCCCCTCTTGCTCGGTGCTCTGAAAGCGCAGGATTACATTAAAGCCATCGTGATGCTGATCATCTTCCTCGGAGTGATTCTCATTTCATTCGGCAACGAGATCATCTTGAATCTCGTTACGGTCAACCTGTGAGGCTGCCATGCTGAAACGCCAACTTCCCATGCTCATCGTGTCCATCGTCGGTCTGATCATGACGATCCAGTATTTCATTCCACATCCGTTCAGCGAGACAATCTATAACTATGCACTGGATTGGCTGATCATCATCGGTATCTTCGCCATGCCGCTGGGGATCTACTCGATGGTACACATTCACGTTCAGAAGGTGTCCCGCAGACAGGCCGGCTGGGGGTATTCGGTCGTCGCTCTCCTGGGACTTTTCGTCATGCTCGTGCTCGGATGGACCCCGGATTGTCTCAAAGACGGCACCTTCTTCATGCGGCTGTTCGAGTTTGTATACATTCCCATTCAGGCGACCATGTTTTCGTTACTCGCGTTTTATATTACCTCTGCCGCCTACCGTGCGTTCCGCGCCAGGAATGTCCTGGCGACTATCGTTCTTGTGTCCGCCATCATCGTGATGCTCGGACGGATTCCGATCGGTGAGGCCATCAGCCCGCACATCCCTGAGGTGGCGGACTGGATCATGAACGTTCCGAACATGGCAGCCCAGAGATCGATCATGATCGGACTCGGACTGGGCGCCGCGGCGATTGCCATGAAAATCGTGCTCGGCATCGAGCGCTCATACATGGGGATGGATTGATTATGACATTCGTTGACAGATTGCTGAACGTCGATCGACGGATTATCTATCTCCTCGTTTTCGTGGCCGCCGTGATTCCGTTTCTGTTCCCGGTCGACATCGAAATCAAGGTGACTCCGGAAGTACGATCGATTTATAATTTCATCGAAAATCATCCTGAGGGGACGGTGATGATGCTGGCGTCGGATTACGATCCGCAGACGCAGGCTGAAAATGACCCGCAGGCGCGGGCGATGATGCGGCACATGTTCAGGAAAGGACACAAAGTGATCGTCATGGCGCTGTCGCAAGACGGCGCGGCTCTGACCGAGATGATGACGAACAGCGTATCGAAGGAGTATGGCAAACGATACGGCGAGGATTATGTATACCTGGGATACAAGCCGTATCCGAACATCATCATCCTGTCGATGGGTGAGGATTTCCGGTTGAGTTATCCCAAGGATTACTACAACACGAAGCTGGACGAGTTGCCGATGATGCGGAACATCAAGAATTACGATGATCTCGCAGGAGTGCTCGAAGTCGGCGGCGGTAACGTTTCAACGATGTGGATCACGAGTGCTGTCGAACGGTACAACGTGAAGCTGGCGGTGGCAGTGACGGCGGTATCCGGACCGCAGTACTATGCGAACCTGCAGGCCGGTCAACTGTTCGGGTTGATGGGCGGACTGAAAGGGGCGGCTGAATACGAAATGCTGCTGAAAGACGAGTACATCCGTTTGAAGGCGCCACTGAAAGCGATTCAGGGGATGAACGTGCAGAATTTCGTGCATGTACTGATTATCCTGCTGACCATCATCGGAAACATCGCCTTTTTCTACAAAAAGCGGATCGGGAGCTGAGCCATGGACAAAGCACAAGTAGTCGCCATCATCTGGAACACGATCGCCGCCTTCTTCACGATCTCTGTTTTTTCCTTCATGTACAAAGACAACTTCATGTATAAAATCGCCGAATCCATCGTTGTCGGTATTTCGGCGGGTTACTTTACCGTTCTTCTGGTCTGGACAAGTCTCCGTCCGAAATTCTGGGAACCGATCGTCAACGATCATAATTACTGGTATCTCATTCCCGGGTTGCTCGGATTGCTCATGTACTTCCGCTTTTCTCCGACACTCGGCTGGTTGGCGCGGTATCCGCTGGCGCTTTACATCGGTATCGGATCCGGCATCGCTATCCCGTTGCAGCTCCAGACATTCGTTCTCACGCAGGTCAAAGCGACCATCCTTCCGGTCCATTTTATAGTCGACAATCGCATCAATCCCGAAGGCATCAATAATTTTCTCATCGTCGTGTTCGTCATCACCGCCCTGATCTACTTTTTCTTTTCATTGGATCACAAAGGCATTGTCGGACGAAGTGCGACTTTCGGAATCTGGATCATCATGATCGGATTCGGCGCATCGTTCGGATATACCGTCATGGCGCGTGTCTCGCTGCTGATCGGACGCATCCAGTTCCTGATGAGCGACTGGCTGCCGATTGTCAAGTGATTCCCGGGGAACGACCCAGAAGATACTCGATAACACGATTGACGACCGGGATCGTCCTGATCGCGACCGGTTACTGGTTTCTCGACGATGCGATGGGGCGAGCCAATCATCTGCTTGCGCTGACGCACAATGCGTTCCTGGGGTTCATGCGGTTGGGCAGTCCGCAGTTCCTGACCGGCGAAATGTTCGGGATGTTGATCATCCTGAGCGGGACAGTCCTGGTTGCATCCGCCATTCCGGCGGTATCCGAGTCCCGCCCCGGCAGTCTCGGAATCATGGCACCGATCGAAGGCCGTTTCGGTAGGATCTCGATCGCGGCACTCATCCTTCCTGCGGCGTGTTTGATCCCGTTCACGCTGCGCCTCCTGAAGCCGGATCCCGGAAACATCTGGGCGATACTCTGGCTTGCAGGAATCATTCTGCTGGGCGCGATCGTCCTGCTGCACTCCCGGATACGGTCGACCCCAACCATGCGACGGACCAGCTGGGGTGAAGCCTGTGCGGTATTGGGGATTGCCGCGTTGAGTTTCATTTACATCATGCATGACACCTGTCACTGGCGATGGGCCGGGACACCGGATGAGTCTCATTTCTTTCATCTGGCCGAGCAGTTGGCACGGGGTGAAACGCATCGGTTCATCCTTTCGGAATCGGGAGTCTTCGGGTATCATCCGGTGCTTTCAACCATGATTCAAGTGCTGTTCATGAAGTGGTTCGGTGTGTCCTGTTTCGGCTGGAAAATTACCTCGGCGGTATCACTCGCAGGGGCTCTGCCCGGATTGTATCTGATGGTCCGCGAGACACTGAACCGTCGTGCTGCCTTCGCGGCGATTCTGCTGCTGGCGTGCGCAAAGCTTCCCGTCGGGTTCGCGCACTTCGGATATAATAACATCCAGGCTGTTTTTCCGGTCTGCTGGTCGCTGGGACTGCTGTTCATCGCGATTCGCAAATCGAGTCCGATCTGGTTTTACGTGACCGGTGTTGTGGCTGGATCTGGTTTCTATACTTATTATCCTGCCCGGATTGCCATCCTTCTGGTCGGCTTCGCATATATTATCTTTGCCCGTCCACTCTTCAGGCATGGTGCCTGGCGCGCGGCAACCAGCATGATGCTCGGTTTTTCCGCCGCGTTGATTCCGATCTGGATCCGGTTCGATGAAGCGCTCGCGCACATGGTTCAGCAGACCGCGATCTCGGGAGGTCAGGCGGTGGCGGCCTCCGAGACGTGGTCATGGATCGTGCAGTTCATCACGGAGGGAAAGCTCAACGGGATTCTGTTTCAGTGGTTTCTGGCCATCACGCACGGCGTCTGGTTCATCGCGCCGCACCACTTTCAGACCAATCCGGTCATGGATCCGATCTCGGGGTCACTGGCGATGACTGGGCTATGGCTGGCCATCCGTCATGTGCATCGAACCCGGGTTGCACGCTTCCTGCTCGGTGCCTTTCTGATTGCATCGTTCATCACCGGTGCGATTTCGCAGTATGACCGGCCTCCCCTCACCCGCCTGATGCTGCTGTCTCCTCTCACTGCGGTGCTCGCGGTGTACGCGATTGGTTTGCTCGAAAAAGCGCTTGAGGGGGATGGTGGATCGCGATCGCTTCGGCGCATGATTCGGATGGCTACCGGCGTGCTTCTCATCAGTGCGTTAGTGTGGAACATTGTCTCCTTGCGACATAGCATGTATTCCCTGAATCATGGATACGGTGATGGAACGACGAGTGAAATACTGCAGGCGATACGAACATTGCCGGACAAATATCGTGTTGTGATGGTGCAGCGGCAGGACACATACATGGAGTGCGTCGACATGGTGCTCGCGATTTTCGGATATCGGTCCAGAATCGATTATTACAAGCCATTTAACGAGCGAGTTGAGCGTAGAATTTCGGAGATTCAGCCTCCGTTTGCGCTTTTTACGGATCTGAAGGATGCACACCAGATCGAATCTCTCGATCGGATGATCCGCGATCGGTTCCCGGATATTGTCTGGAAGGATACGTCGGCAGGTCGGCGGTGGAACCTGCGATACTGCGCGGTTCCCGCTCTGAGCGCGCCATGATGGTCGGGTGAGTGGATGAGCCGGTCTGATTTGAGCGCATGTCTGTTTGAGTGGGATTCCGGCTGGATCGAGCGGATGCGGAGGAGTTCCGGTGTCGATTTCAATAACTCCGAGGAGATCGCGGAACTGGGGATCGCATTACGGGAACTGAATCAGCGATTTACGAACTCGAGTGATGCGGTGTTGGATATCTACGGGCAGGATCCGAGACTTCGCAAGGCGTATTCGGTCTATTATCTGCTCGCGAATCTCCCCAAGGTCGTGCATGTTCTGCTCGCGCACGCCGTCGATCCTCTGCGTCTCCGTTCGATGCTCGATCTGGGAACGGGGCCGGGCACGATCCCTCTTGGTGTTCTGACCTTCCTGAGTCTCAGTGGAACGGTCGCGCCCGCGATGGATTGCATGTGTGTCGATCGAAGCCGCGGTTTCGCAGATCTCGCGGGATGTCTGATCCGATCCTGGCGCGAATCATTGAAGATAGGGGGCCGAACGAGGCATCTGGCGGTCGATATGATGGACTATCGGCATCCCGCTTCGTCCCCGGTGGACCTTCTCGGGATGGGGAACATGCTGACCGAGATCTCAGCCGGGGGAGCGATTCGAAAGGTCGTACGACTGGCCGAATCGGCGGTGGTTGAGGGTGGATTGTTCCTGATGATCGAGCCGGCCACTCCCGGCGCGGCCCGGAAAGTGCTGGCGGTCCGGGATGAACTCGTATCGAGAAACTGGCGCGTGGAGGGGCCATGTCCGGGAAGTTATGCGTGCCCGGCCATGAAACGCGGGGATGACTGGTGCCATCACCGGTTGAGGTGGTTGAGACCGTCCATCATCGGGGATCTCGATCGCAGAGCCGGCTTCGACAAGCAGTTTCTGAATTTTTCGTATTGTCTCCTTCGACGATCGCCTGCTGAGGAGCGTTCGGAGTCCGGCGAGGCATCTCCGGGGAGAGGGTACATTGTTGTATCGGATTTACTGGCATCGAAGGGCAAGTATGAGGTATACTTATGCGGTCGGGAACGAAAAGTTCTCGTAAAGCTGGAAAAAAAGCATGTGAGCGCCAGTAACAGGGATCTGCTTCGAG
>CAYYMM010000183.1:0-5865 GCA_964472395.1 uncultured bacterium
TCGGGCTGATATCCATAAAATCGACTTGATCGGGGGGGGCCAGCTTGGGTTCACCTCCGTATCGGCATGTAATCAACTCACCTTGTAGTTTCATCTCGGAATCAAACGGAGTGCTGGCCTGTGCGATATAGTATTTGCGGTTGCCGAGACTTGTGAGTTCCTGGTCTTCGTCCAGTGCGGTCAGATAATCGATATCATCGGTTATCTTTTTATCGTTCACACGCCGATAAGGTGTCTCGATGAAGCCATGCGGAGTCACTCGGGCAAATGCCGACAATGACACGATCAACCCGACATTGGGACCTTCAGGAGTTTCAATCGGACAGATACGCCCATAGTGGGTAGAATGAACGTCACGAACCTCGAATCCTGCTCGTTCGCGAGACAAGCCACCCGGACCGAGTGCTGAGAGACGTCGTTTATGCGTCAATTCCGCAAGTGGGTTGGTCTGATCCATGAACTGACTGAGCTGACTCGATCCGAAGAACTCATTGAGAGCCGCAGAAACGGGTTTTGCATTGATCAGATCATGGGGCATGACAGCAGTCAGATCCTGAATGCTCATTCGTTCGCGAATCGCTCGTTCCATTCGGACAAGTCCGATGCGGAATTGATTCTGGAGCAATTCACCAACGGCTCGAACGCGTCGATTCCCGAGATGATCGATATCGTCGATGGTTCCATGTCCATTTTTGAGCATGAGCAGGTATTTAACGACTCCGACGATATCTTCAGGAAGGAGTGTTCGCTGAGACATCGGGCTGTCCACGCCGATTTTTTTATTCAGTTTTAGGCGTCCGACTTCTGATAGATCATAGTACTTTGCATTATAGAACAGTCTCTCGAACAGACTCGTTGCACTCTCGGCGGTCAATGGATCACCCGGCCGGAGTCTTCGATAGATCTCGATTTGAGCCTCATCACGGCTCATGATCTTGTCTTTCGCCAATGTCCCGTGGAGTGAAGCTCCGACCGAAGAGGTCTCAACTGAGACTAACTCCAGTTCGGGAACTTTCAGTTCCTCGATCTTCTGACAGTTTTCGTGAGTGATCTCCTCATTGCACTCAATGATGATCTCACCGGTTTCCATATTGACAACATCAGAGAGCGATATCTTACCGATAAGGTCCTGGACGGCGTATTTCAATCGATCGATACCCGATTTTTTAAGATCCTTAATGGACTTCTTGGAGAACTTTTTGTCCATTTTGAGAAGAACTTTTCCGGGTGCTTTCGGATCCTCGATGTCCCATGGGATTCGCTCACCAATAAGGCTCTGATCGACTTCACGAAAGTAATGGTTGCCTTCTCGGATCAGAACGTCTGGGGTATAGAACAGCTTCAGTATTTCCTCGTCGTTCTCATACCCAAGCGCTCTCAAGAGAATAGTACTGAGGAGCTTTCGCTTACGATCGATGCGAACGAACAGCAGATCGTTGATATCGAATTCGAATTCAATCCAGGAACCGCGATAAGGAATGATCCGGGCAGAGTAGAGCAGTTTTCCGGATGTATGACCTTTACCCTTGTCATGCTTGAAAAACACGCCGGGAGAACGATGCATCTGGCTAACGATGACACGTTCCGTACCGTTGATGATGAAAGTCCCTTTATCTCCGATCCGGATGCGTCCGGTACGGTCCTGAAGGATATCCGTCATCAATGGCAACTCGCCCAGATAGACTTCTTGTTCCTTGATATCGCGAATCGAGCGCGCCTCGGAATTAGCATCTTCATCCCAGACGACGAGGCGAACGATGACTTTCAGAGGTGCCGAGAACGTCATACCGCGTTGTTTGCATTCATCCACGGTATACTTCAACTTGAGTTCGACTCGTTTTTCGCAATGATCGCATGTGATGTATTTGGGCATACTACCGCAATGAGGGCATGCTCCTGGATCCTGATTTTCTTCACGAAGTTTCAACAGATCGCCGACTCCTTCGTGATTCCCGCAGGCGCACCGCCAGCGATAGCGGTTTTGCATGCCTTTTGTCTTACCGCAACTGCATTCCCAAGTACCGATTTCGTATGAAACGAATTCGAGTGACGCGGTTTTATTGAAATTGGTGATCGGAAAGACTTCCCTGAAGACTTCCTGCATACCGACCGGTTTACGGTCTTCGGGGAGCATATCCATCTGAAGATATGCCTCAAACGAAATCTGCTGAATCTCCAGCAGATTCGGGATTGGGATTACCGAGCCAATTTTTCCGAAATCACGTCGAATACGAGGTGCATCGAATGATTGGGAGACAACATTCCTTACAGTCATGTATGCCCTTTCTTGGAATGAATTCCCAGTTCTCCACGTGGAACTAACCAGCGGAAAACATTATTTACTTAACGTTAATCTGAGCACCGGCTTCTTCGAGTTTTGCTTTGATGCTATCAGCTTCTTGCTTGCTGACACCTTCCTTGATCGGCTTCGGTACGGCGTCAACGAGGTCTTTGGCTTCTTTCAGACCCAGGCCGGTGATTTCACGGACGACTTTGATGACCTGAATTTTCTTGTCTCCGAATCCGACCAACTCGACTGTAAATTCGGTTTGTTCGGCGGCTGCGGCGGGAGCGGCATCTGCAGTGGCCATTGGCATGGCGGCGACAGCGACCGGAGCGGCAGCGGATACGCCGTAACGATCTTCCATTTCCTTGATGAGTGTCGACATCTCAAGGATGGTAAGATTATCAACGAAATCGAAAAACTGTTCCTTGGTGATGGGTGCCATTTCTTTATCCTCCAGATATGAGTGAGTTAACAGTCAAACAGGTTACGACTCTGATTTAGAGTCTTTGATAGCGGTCATAACATTAAAGAAACCGGAAACGGTTCCTGACATCACACGGGCGAATGCCTCCGCGGGGGCTTTGATCGTGCCCATCAACTGGGAGAGCAACACATTACGGGAGGGCATTTTAGCGAGTTTCGGGATATCGGTTGGAGAAAACACGGTATTTTCGAAGATAGCGGCTTTGTATTGGAGTTTTTTCGTGCTCTTGAGGAACTCCTCGAGCGCTTTGATGCCATCTATGGCTTCTCGTTTGCTGATCGCCGCAATGGTCGGACCGGACATATACGATTCGAGTTTCTCAACGGATGTGCCACGAGAAGCAATGACAGAAAGTGTATTTTTTAGAACCTTCACATCCACGGCAGAATCTCGCAACTTGCGCCTCAAATCCGTCATTTCCGCAACGGTCACTCCATTGAACTGCAAAAGGACCGTCGATTTGGCTGCGGCAAAGTCAGCGTGCAGTTGCGATATCAGATTTTCTTTATCTAGGCGTTTCACGTTCGGTTATCCTTTCCAGATTAACGCTAATGAATCTATCGAAACAGATTCATTATCTGGTTAACGTCCAATTTCAGACCGACACCCATCGTCGTGGACATCGTGGCGCTTTTGACATAGGTGCCTTTCGCTGTCGCCGGTTTCAACTTCAGGATCATTTCGATCAAGGCTTTGCTGTTCTCGAGAATCATGCTTTGATCGAAGGAGATTTTCCCGATGGCGGCGTGAACGATGCCGGTTTTATCAACCTTGAACGAGATTTTTCCGGCTTTAATTTCTTTGATCGCCTTCGCAACTTCGAGCGTAACGGTTCCGGTTTTCGGGTTTGGCATCAAGCCACGCGGACCAAGGATTTTTCCCAGACGTCCGACTTTTCCCATCATGTCCGGTGTAGCGACGGCGACATCGAAATCAAACCACCCACCCTGAACTTTTTCGACGAGATCATCAGCGCCGACTTCATCGGCTCCAGCTTCTTTCGCTTCCGTGATTTTCTCACCGGACGCGAAGACGATCACGCGTTTCGATTTCCCGGTTCCGTGAGGGAGGACGACGGTTCCGCGTACGATTTGGTCTGCGTGTCGAGGATTTACCCCCAGACGCATGGCCACATCGACGCTTTCATCAAATTTCGAGTATTTGTTTTCTTTCAGAAACGCGATTGCCTCTTCGAGCAAATAGACATCCTTGTCTTTTGCTTTTGCCTTGACGGCTAAATATTTCTTTCCATGAGATGCCATTGAAACCTCCTGTGGTATAACGTCTCGATCACGAGACTCCCACGATTATTAATTAGTCGACAACTTCGATACCCATGCTTCGAGCGGTGCCGGCGATTGTCCGTATTGCAGCTTCCAGAGAAACAGCATTGAGATCGGACATCTTTTTCCGGGCGATTTCCTCCACCTGCTTCATTGTAATTTTGGCAACTTTATCCTGTTTTGGGTTGGCGGACGCCTTTGCGATTCCAACGGTCTGTTTAATGAGAACTGATGCGGGTGGGGTTTTTGTCACAAAGGTAAATGAGCGGTCGGCGTAGATCGTAATGAGAACCGGGATTGTGATGCCGGACTCCAGTCCCTGAGTGCGTGCATTGAATGCTTTGCAAAATTCCATAATGTTGACGCCGTGCTGTCCGAGCGCAGGGCCGACCGGCGGGGATGGAGTTGCCTGTCCGGCCGGGCATTGAAGTTTAACTTGAGCGACTACTTTCTTGGCCATTGTAACCTCCAACCATCACATTCTTGATGGCGTATCAGGCACTTTCTACCTGAGAAAAATCAACGTCGACGGCTGTTGCCCGTCCAAAAATACTCACCATAACCTTCAAACGGCTCTTTTCCTGATTGACTTCTTCGACGACTCCGTTGAAATTTGCGAACGCTCCTTCGGTAATCCGGACACGTTCACCTTTTTGGAAGCGGATGCGCGGTTTCGGTTTTTCGATACCGGCTTGCATCTGCTGGATGATGTTTTCGACGTCGGAGTCCGCGAGTGGAGCCGGTTTTTGCCCCGAACTGATGAAACCAGTGACTTTAGGTGTGTTTTTTACGAGGTACCAGAGTTCGTCGGACATATCCATGTGGATCAGGATATAGCCAGGAAAGAAGCTTTTTTGACTGATTTCCTTCCGGCCTTTTTTAAAATCGACAACGTTCTCCATGGGGATCAGAATCTGGTCTATCTTTTCGTGCAGAGAATTGGCTTTGATTTGTTGTTCGAGATGGGCACGAACTTTTTCTTCAAATCCTGAATACACATGGACGGCGTACCATTTTTTCGCCATCAAAAACTCCTTGAAAGCAAGATCCGTCCGCTCAATTGGATTTATAGACCCAAAGCAGAAGGAAAACGAATATCGCAAATGTTGCGAAAGTCATTATACCGGCGTTACCGGCGAGTGCCGGTTGGATACCTCGAGCGAGGACAAAGTCGACGATACCGAGATAGACGCTGATAAGGACGGTCGCAGAGAGCAGAGCGATCGTGGAGCTACTGACTTCCTTACGGGACGGCCAGGTCACTTTTTTCATTTCCGCGAGGACTTCCTGGAAAAAGACGATCCAACCATCGATCATGCCTTTCGCTTTGGAAGATTTAGCGGTGGAGTCCTTTGTTCGAGGCTTGATCGCCTTGTCCTTTGAGGCGGTTTGGTTCTTTTCGATATCTTTCGCCATACAACCTTGCCTTTGAGAGCCGATTATGAAAATCGGCCGTGTATTAATAAGAAAGAACAGGCCAGGAGGGACTCGAACCCCCAACATCCGGATTTGGAGTCCGGCGCTCTGCCATTAGAGCTACTGGCCTATTCTTAATGTACATTCGCAACTCGACGCACCGGGAGCAGATCGCTTACTTCACCTGCTTGTGCTCAGTGTGTTTCCTGCAGAACGGGCAGAACTTTCTGACCACAAGTTTATCAGGTGTTTTTTTACGATTCCGCGTGCCGGTATAATTCCGTTGTTTACATTCCCCACACGCAATCTGAATGTTGTCTCTCATGAAACTCACTCCAGTTTATTCAAAGATCTTGCTGATGACTCCGGCGCCGACCGTCTTGCCACCCTCACGG
>CAYYMM010000184.1:0-5763 GCA_964472395.1 uncultured bacterium
CCATCCGATTCTTCCGTCCGGAAGCGAAACTTGCCGCTCAATCGCGCCGGGATCTCGCCGGATTCGATCCGGACACGATACCGTTCATTCGATGCAAACGTAACCCGACCCGCCAACTCACCGTCAAGGGCGAATTCACGATAGCAGTCGGAAACAAATGGATTCCATCCATACTGGTCCAGATTCAAGGCATCCTCCTTTCGAAAAACTCGAGTTGAAACGAATACTCAGAACATGATTCAGATCTCTCATCGGATGCCTCCTTTCGTTGCACGAACGTGTAAAGTCAAACCGAACAGCGGCTGGAACCGGTGCCGGAATGTGGAGCGATCGTCCACACAGAGATTATCGATCCGAGATCGCCTTACGATCAGCGGTTATGATGCGATTGCAGAATCAGGGTGCGGTCAGGCCGGCGGTGCAGGCGCGGCAGCAGGCGCTTTTTTGGAACCCATCGAACGCACTGCGATGAATGCTCCGATCGCCACCACGAGTAACAGAATCCCCAGCAGCGGTCGATAAAAAATCCACGCGATCGCGATCGTCAGAGTGGAGAAACCGAGTGCGAGCAGAGCGCTGACGAGGCCGATTCCGGTACCGACGACATTCCCGACAAACGGAATCACATCGGCTACGACCGATATCGGCTTCAGAATGGATGCCAGACCGATCATCATCAGCAGAAATCCGACCAGCCGAAGGATCCATGTCAACATCCTATTGGCTTCCTGTGCCGACTGAAACATCATCTCTGCGGTCTGCATTCCCGTCTGGAGGAGGAGTATCGTATCGCCTGTTTTCGCCTGGTAAGGTGTCAACATGTTTCCGGTTTGTTTCGCCACGATCGACACGTCACACGGCAGAACTACCTCAAACTTGACTTTGACGTCGCCGATCTGAGGAGATGCAGGGGATGAGCCGAGATAGTATCCCCCATCGTGAAGCTGCATACGTCCTTGCTGGGTGCTTGTCTGCGGGGCGAAGGGCTGTCCCTGATTTGCAACCGGATCGCCATAGGTGGCACTGCCATAGCTACCCGCAGCGGATCCAGAGCCTTGATTCGATGATCCGCCATAGGTCGACCCACCGTAAGCGCTTCCGCTCTGACCATAGGTCTGAGCGGCTTCCGCAGGCGCACCCGCTGTCATTCCAGTTCGGGCGGCCTGATCGGCAGATGCTGCATTCTGCACCACGTTCGGCGGCAATGCACTGACTGTATGGGCCGACGTCTGGTTGATCATCCCCACAAGTCCATCAGAGAGGGTAAATCCTCCGACTGTAACGGTCTTCGCCTGCCAGGTTTCGGTCTGATACGGCATCGACCCGGGATTCTGATGATCGGACGCTTCCTTGAAGGATCCGGAATCGATCACGGATGAAGACCAAACCTTCTCGTATGTGTAAGTCGTTTTTTTCTCGACTCCGCCGCCGACCTTCTTCTTCTCCTCCGTCTTGCTGTTTTCCTGCCACTGGTACATCGCGACGTTTCGTTCCAACCTGATGGCGTTCACTGTCACGCCGAAAGCAGCATCAGTCAACTGTTCCTTCGTGTCGGCTTTTCCGGTGAGGTGAACGAGTTTCCCCTCGTGGGATGCCTCGACGGATGGACTCGCCAACGAGACGACTGCACCAGCGCCTTCGTTCAAGGTATTAATCCGTTTGACTGACCGACCTTCGTTCCAGAACAGGAGTGGGAAAGCAACCAGAAACAGAATAAAGCCGATGAAGATGCCTTTGATCGCGCCGCCCAGACGGCTGAACCATCCCTGATTGGTCACTTCAGTATACGAATTCGCCATGACGGATCCTCCTCGAAGTTAAGAAACGAGTTTCAACTTAACATTTGCTCATTCCTATTCACATTGCACAAAGCAGATCTTAGCGCGCGGGGCGATTCTGAGCAAGCGGTAAGAATCCTGAGTTATCGCCAGGTCAACGCCATCAGCCAATCGTCGATCGGCCGGCCATCCCGAATGATCGCAGCACGACGAATCCCTTCCAGAGCAAATCCGAGTCTTCGATAAAGACGAATCGCGGGCTCATTCGAGGAAAACACATTCAACTCCAGCCGTGTCAATATGCCTGTTGCCCGGGCCCATTCGATCGCCGATCGCATCATCCGGGTCCCCACTCCCCTGCCGCGATACGGTTTCAGAATCGAAATGCCAAGGGAAGCAGCATGCCGGAGCATTCTTCTCCGACCTCCACGGATATCCAATACACCACAGATTCGCCCATCCATCCGGGCAATGAAGAACGCCGAGTTGTCCGCCGATTGGAATTCATCCAGAATCCTGCGTTCATCGTCTTCGGTCCACCGGCACTCCTCACGGGTCAGGACGATGTCCAAATTGTCCTCCAACAGTAACTCATCGAGGAATGTGAGGAGTTCGGGGGCATCATCCGGAACCGCCTGCCTCAGGTCAACGTCGAGCGGCGCAGCCGATGGTGGCGGATTGAGGAGACATTTCCAGTCCGATCGTAACAGAGCGTAGTGATAACTATCCCTCCATTGTCCATGGATCAGCAGGTTCCCCCGCATGTATCCTTCCCTGGCGTATCCGGTCTTCTCCAGAATCCGTGCCGATCCGGGGTTTTCCGGAAGACATGTCGCCCAGACCCGATGACGTTCATAATCGATAAAAGCAATCCGATTCAGTTCATTCAGTACAACCGTTCCGACCCCCTGACCCCAAACGGATCGATCCAGTAAATACCACGATTCCGCATCCTGCGTCTCATCATGAAAATCCAGTCCGCACAATCCGATCAATCGATTCTGGTGAGGTGATTCGATCCCGAGAGTGAGATAACGGATCGGAAGTTCCGCGTTTTCCCGGATGGCGTTTTCGAGAAACCGGTCGGAGGCATCGCGGTCCATGAGCGGAAACAACATGTATCTCACCATCTCGAAATCCGACATCCATCGATGCACGGACTCGGCATCACCAGGACGCAACAGGCGAAGAACCGGTTCACACGTCATGATTTGTCCTTGGCCGCCAGTGCCTCGCACGACTCAACCATCTCCTGGAACTCGCGGAGCGCCAGTTCGACGTTTTGCATGATTGCATTCCGCTTCTCATCCGGCGCTGCCTTGAGATCGGTCAACAGGGATGCGGCGGAATTCTGCTTATCCTGCAGCTTCAGAAATACTGCATCGAGTTCGGATCGAGTGTCTGCGGCCATTTTCGCTTGGTTTTCATCGAGGATTTTCGTGCGTGCGTTCAAATCATCGAATTGAGATCTGAATGACTCGATCTGCTTCGCGATGTCCGCATTCACGGGATCGATCGGTTGACTTCGGGATATTGTCGGCTGTGGCTTCCGAGTAACAACCGGTTCCTGTTTTCTAGCTGTCGGTTCCGGTTTTCCGCATTGCACAGTCCCGATACTCAACCCGATCAGAACCCACATCAACCACATCGAAACGGTTCGATTCATCATCTGAAACCTCCTTGACGATCACCTGTCGAACAGGGCCGAGAGCCGGCCCCGATAGTACGACAGTTCTCATTCGGACTCAATCAGATCGCGCGCCCGATTACCCGTAACGAGCACCGGCCCGTCCTGTGTGACCATACATCGTGCGGCTCCCGATCGGATCACAACCTCACCGCAATCCACCGATTCATGCGACAGATGAAGGGGGATTCCGGCAGACTGTGATGCTGAATCTCGGACGACTGCGATCCCGAGAGACTGAACGGAAAATCGCTCCGCAAGCGCTCCGATCGATTCGACACAGCGATCCAGCGTTGCCGCTGCCAGAGCGACATCCGATCGGCTTGATCTCAGATCCGGTCGATCCTCGGGAACAGCCCGATCCGGGAACTCCGCGTGAAGCATCCGGATGATCTGACGCATGGTCGAGCGGTTGGTGCCGTACAGTTCGAGCTTGACGGGGATGCCCAGATCGAGCGTCGCCGAGACGACATGATAGATCCGGAAGGTCTGATTATAGATTTCAAAGCCCGCGAGTGCGCTCAGCGTACCCAGCAGAAACAGCGTTCGCTGTATCCAGATACGTCGCACGATGGATCCAGCCGATCAGATCTTGACCAGGCCCGCGAAGCCCATGAAGGCCATCGACAGAATCGATGCCGTGATGAGCGCGATCGGAATTCCCTTGAACATCTCGGGCATCGCAGCGCGTTCGAGACGTTCACGAACGCTCGCAAACATGAAGATCGCGAGAAGAAATCCGGCTCCGGTCGCCGTCGCGTAGATGATCCCGGTCAGGAAATCGTATTTCTGCTGGACGGCGAGAATCGCTGCGCCGAGAATGGCGCAGTTCGTCGTGATGAGAGGCAGGTAGATTCCCAGACTTTTATATAGGCCCGGCATGGACTTTTTCAGGAATATTTCCACGAACTGAACGAGCGCTGCAATGATGAGGATGAAAACGATCGTCCGCAGATACACGAGATCGAATTTCTGGAGAAAGAAGAAATCGATCAGCCATGTGATCGCGTTGGCGAGCGCCATGACGAAAATGACAGCCATGCCCATCCCCGAGGCAGTTTCGGTGCGTTTGGAGACTCCGAGATACGGGCAGATGCCGAGGAATTGCATCAGGACGACGTTGTTGATGACGAGCCAGTAGATGACATTGATGAAGATATCGCCTGACATGGCTTACGCTCCTTTTTTCTGACGTTTGTCGAGATATGATTTGAGCGCGATCAGAAACCCGAGCGTCATGAACGCGCCGGGCGGCATGATCATGATGAGGACCGGACTGAACGACGAGCCGAACAGCGGGACATTGAGGAATGAGCCGTTCCCGAGAATCTCCCGGAACGTGCTCATCAGGAACAATCCGACCGTAAAGCCGATACCCATTCCAACACCATCGAGCATCGATGAGGCAATGCTGTTTTTGTATGCAAATGCTTCTGCCCGGCCAAGAACGATGCAATTGACCACAATGAGGGGAATAAAGATGCCTAACGATTTGTACAGGCCAGGAGAGTATGCCGCCATAACCAGATCGACAATGGTCACGAACGTGGCGATCACGACAATGAAACAGGGGATCCGCATCTGCTTCGGAATAATGTTTCGCAGAGCGGAAATGAAGATATTGGACATTACAAGAACAAATGTCGCGGCCATCCCCATGCCGAGAGCATTCATGACACTCGATGAGGTTGCGAGCATCGGACACATCCCCAGCAGGAGTGTTAGCGTCGGACTGTTTTTCCAGATCCCGTCTGCGAATGTTGACCAGGCGGTATTTCCGTTACTCATGGGACACCCCCATTTTTTTAAAGGATCCTGCATACTCCCTGTAAACGACAAGCCCCTTCTGGACAGCCTCGGTGACGGATCGTGAGGTGATCGTCGCAGCCGTGATCGCGTCGACATCACCACCATCCTTTTTCACCTTGAACTTGAATTTATCCAGGGATTTTCCCTTGAACTGCCCCCACCAGGCCTCATCGGCGGATTTCGTTCCCAATCCCGGAGTTTCCTTGTGCTCGAGTATCTGGATACCCGTGATGGTTTGATTCTTGTCGACTCCGACCAGCACCTTGATGTTTCCGGCATATCCATTCTTGCCGATCACCTGAAGGGCCGCCCCCTGAAGCACACCGTTTTCCACGACCGGGTAAATCGGCACTTCTTCCATGTCGTACTTCACCGGCGGCACGTCCTCGTACTTATCTTTCATGAATGGGAGCACAACTTTCAACGAGTTATTGAACGCGGCTTTTTTCGAGATTTCGATCTGGTCCTTCGTCCCGATGTAAACGCCGC
>CAYYMM010000185.1:0-5752 GCA_964472395.1 uncultured bacterium
CGAGCGCATGGCCAAACCGGCAGATCCCCCCGCGCCTCCGGCACCCCCGCCGGTCACGCCCCAGCCCCATGCTGGTGCCGAGAAACCGATCGAGCAGAGAATCGCCGAAGCGGTCACCTCCGCCAACGCGCCTCTCATCGCGAAGATCACTTCACTGGAGACCGAACTCACCACGGTGAAACGGTCAATCAGCACGGATGAGCCGCTCTCCGCAGACCAGATTGACACGCAACTGACGGCTGCCGAAACAGCCGTTGAGGAAGCGAAGAAAGCTGGTCCGTCCCCGAATGCGAAGATCAGCTTCATCCGCCACACCGCGGCCGGCCGCCCGCTCACTTTGGGTGATCTTGGAGGTGAAGAATGAAACCGCAATTCCGCAAGATGTTCGGTCCCCGCATGGAAGAGCTGATGAAGAGGGCAGCAATGCTCTATTCGAATCTCGACGCCGACGCGAAGGTCCCGGTCGATCACGCGAAGTTGTTCGTCAATCAAATGCTCGGCCTCGACATGGATTACGAAGATTTCCTCTCGCAGGTCAGCTTCGAATCCATCAATCCGACCGGAACGAGTCTGGACGACTGGGAACTCGATGACGTCGGTGATATCCGGAAACACACCGAGAACACCGCGAACACCCATCTCGCAGGCGAGAACTGGTCGGATCGCAAGATCACGCCCCAGATCATCGACCTGCTCGCAGACCTCCCGTACGAACGCGTCGGCCGATGGTTGCGCCGGAGTGCCGGAGAGGGTGCGACCCTCGGAAGCGGTGTGGATATCGTCCTGAAGGAACTGCGCATCAAGTTCCGCCGTGAGCTGCAGAACCTGTTCATCAACGGAAACACCGACTCGACGGCCGCTCACGAATCCATCTGTGATGGTTGGGTGAAGCTCTCGATCGCCGATGGTGATGTCGCGAACCTGAACGGGACTTCGTGGGCTGCAACTCCCGATATCAAAGCCATGTTGATGCGCCTGCGCCGCCAGGCCACCCAGATCCGCCACGGATCGCTCCTGAAGATGCCGAACTTCGGATACATCATGTCAGAATACTGCCATGACGTGTTCGTCGAGCAGCTCGCTGCGCTGACCTCCGACTCGGCCCACTCGCTGTATTTCATCGATCCCAAGACCGGCGTGCCGCGGTATAAGGGTCGCCCGATTTACATGCCGAACTACTGGCCGGATGATCTGATCATCATGACCACGCCCAAGAACTTCGCTGGCGGTCTGTGCGACGAGATCAGCCGGGATATCCCCCTGATCGAATACGAGCGCGATGCTCGCCCGGCCGTCCACAAGTTCACGTGTCGCGTATCTGGTGGCTGCAACATCGTGAAGCCTTCGATCATCCTGGCCGAGTTCGACACCTCCAACGCGAACTACGTCTCCTGGGTTGCGTGATCCGGGACTGCTGAACTGAGATGAACCCGATCAGCCAGGACATCAAATCGATTCTCTGCATACGGGATGGTGCGCACGGCGATGTGCTTCTCACGACGCCAGCCGTGGCGGCTCTCCGAGCCAAATATCCGGATGCTGAGATCGTTTATCTGACCAACGTGTCGGATGGGGATGTCCTGGCTGGTTTTTCAGCTATCAACAGACTGGTTTTCTTTAAAGACAAGCAAGCGCCAAGGGCGTTCGATCTCGTGATTGACTGGCGAGATAAAGCCGGACCGATTCCGTTCAAATACAAGAAACTGATCCGAGCGATCGATCTGCCGCACATGCGGACGGATCTGGAATCGCGCACTGCGCGCTCGCGCGTGGGTGTCCCGTTCGCTCGGCAGTATGCGGAGATTGCCGGTGTGGAGATTCCGGGGGATGCACGGCCGATCATTCGGTGCGATGCGATCAAAACTCCGGATGCTCCGTATGTCGTAGTGAGTTTCGATTCGTGGTGGAAGTCGAAAGCGTATCCGTTCGTGATGGCGAATGAACTCTGCAAGCAGCTCGCAGAGCACTACTCTGTTGTGGTTCTCGGGAAGCAGAACCCATGGAGCAAGATCGTCGGTCCGAACATCATCAATTTGATTAACAAGACCACCGTCCAACAGGCAGCGACGGTTATTTCGAAGAGTGAACTGTTCATTGGAATCGATTCATTACCGATCCATCTGGCTCAGGCAGTCGGGAAGCAGAGCGTATCGATATGGACCGCAACGGAACCGAGGTCGATTCTTTCGTTGCCAGGGTTGGATCATCCAGTGGAATCGGATGCGAAGTGCCACCCATGCTTCCGAACGGAATGCACAGGGCGTGGGTGTTTCCCGGAACCTCAAAGGATACTCGAGGAGGCAATGAAAGTGTTGAAAGGCGAAACACGACCGGTCACATGGATCTCGATGCCTACGATGGGCCAGGTGGACTTGACCACGCAGGCCATCAAGGGACTGTTTGAACGCAAGAACGATCTGCCGTTCCATCTTGTGTTGATCGACAACGGTAGTTCTCCGGAGGATGCCCAGGCGCTCCGGGAACTGAGCAAGAAGTATGCGTTCACGCTGATTCGCAATGAAACAAACCTCGGCTTCGTGTCTGCAACGAATGCGGGGATTCGACATGCACTGGAACACTCGGCGAACATCGATCACGACTTCGCACTCTGGCTGAACAATGACGTCACCATCGACGCAGACGGATGGCTGGATCTCCTCGTGAAGGCCTCCGCAGGTTCGGCAGTCGTCGGACCGGAAGGTTCACGCCTGAAGGAAGACTTCAGCCATGCCGGATGGGTGAAGGTCGGTGGCCGTGAACCACATTATGTGGACGGCTGGTGCCTGTTCGCCCCGCTGCGATACTACCGCGACCAGGTTGGAATGCTCGACACGAACATCAACATCTTCTCGGAAGACGCGGACTGGTGCCTGCGAGCGAAGAGCGCTGGGCACGAGATCAAACTCGCGAAGATCCCGATCACCCACCTGAAGCACAAGAGCTACAAGCTGTTCCCGCACGATGCGCGATGCAAGGAATCGCTGGCCTACATGCGGGAGAAGTATGGCACCCTCGCCAATGCGCTGAAGCCGTCACCGAAAGCCGTGTTTGCCCCAGCACCGAAGGTGAATGTCCAGGTCATCACGACCGAACGCCTGCAGGTGCCGTGCATTTGCGGGAACAAGAACGACACCGTCCTCGGCATGGTCGACGGATTCCCGATCGTTCGATGCGCTTGCGGTATTCAACGCACTGCCGAGATACTCAATCCCGAGGCCCTCGCCGCGCATTACGACAAGTCCCTCGCGCTCCGGATGACGCCTCAGTGGATGCAGAACGTGCAACGCACCCAGGAGGGCTACTGGGGCGAGTGCGATCGGTATGACATCGGTGTGATGCAGCGACACGGTCGGTTCCTCGATGTCGGCTGCAACCTCGGTGTGATGGTCGAGAGAGCAAAGCGATTCGGTTGGGATGCAATGGGATTGGACTTCGCCCCGGCATTCGTGGCCAAGTGCAAAGAGAAGGGCCTGAATGTCGTCCTGGGCAGCGGTCTGAACGGTCAGATCCAAGGGCCTGTTCAGGTGATCACCATGTTCGATGTCATCGAGCATGACCCTCGCCCGCTCGACACTCTCGAACGCGCATACGAACTGCTCGATCCGCGCGGATTCCTCGCACTCACCACTCCGGATCATGGCTGCGCGATCGCCCGAAAACTCGGATTGAAATATGAGCATGTGCGACCCATCGAGCACATCTGGCATTTCACGACGGCCACCATCACCCGCCTCCTGGAGATGGCCGGGTTCGCAGTGGACGAGGTCCGGCATGCGGATCGCCATGTCGACTACAAAGGGAACCGGTTGTTCTTCTGCAGGAAGGTCGCATGAAGATCTTTCGCCACCTCCAGAACGAGGGACGCATCCTCACGAAGGACCGAAAGCCCTCACTGCGATTGCCTGCAGCATTCGTTGAGTCGGACGCTTTTGAACAAGTCCTGCGTCATGCTGGGTGCCTTGATCAATACGAAGTCTCCCCTGCCATTATTCGCCAGGCCGCCGGGCAGGATTTGGAGGGTAGGCCTGTGCTGGTCTTTCGTCGCGGTGGATACGGAGATCTCTTATGGATCAGCCGCATCATCCGAAAGCTCAAGGATCAGTTTCCAACTGCTCAATTCGACATCGCCAGCCATCCCCGTCATCACATGGTATTCGATGGCAATTCGTCTGTGCGGAATCGGCATCCCTATCCGATCCCGTTGGAAGTCTTCGACGGTGCTGATTATCACCTCTGCTTCGAGAACTGCATCGAGCCGGATCGAACAGGACGATCGGTCTATGAGATGTTCGCCGAGCGCGCCGGAATCGTTTTGAATGACGACGAGAAGATCCCGAACTATACGCTCCCTTCATACCCGAGCAAGCGCATCACCAAATTCCTGAGTGACCTTGGCGTCAAGGCAACAGACCGGAAGGTCATGATCCACATGGGCGCATCGACGCCCTGGAAGTCGTGGCATCCCCTGAATGTGTTCGTCATCGCATACGCGCTTGGACAGGCAGGATTCAAAGTGTTCCTCGCCGGAAACGCCAACGTATTCCCGTTCAAGACGGACAAGATGCCGAATGTCTTCCAATGCTGCTATCACGAGCGAAACGGGCAACGCCTCGACATGCTCACGATGGAAGAAACGCTCACCCTCATGTCCCGCTGCGAGCTGTTCATCGGTCCGGATTCTGGACTGATCCATTTCAGCGCAGCACTGGGTGTCCCGGCCATCGCGATATACGGGCCGTTCCCCGCTCGCGCCTATGTGTCCACCTATCCGAACGTGACAGCCATCGAGCCAGATCCGGGTGTGTGCGATCGGCAGCCGTGCTTCCCGCACATGGACAATCGATGTCCCCGGATGGATCAGCAGGGATTCAGCGCTTGCCTGAACAGCGTCACGCCGGAGCGCGTCTTTGCAGAAATCGAAAAGAAACTCGGCATGAATGTCGCCGCTGAATTCCCGGACATTAAGGAGGTCGCATGTCACTGACAGTCGGTGTTCTTATGGGATTACTGATCGGGATCTTGGGGATTCTGCTCTACCTCAGCGGCATTCACGCGGAGCTGCGCCTCATGCGAAAGATCGTCCAACAGCGCGAGGAGTTCATCCAACGGGAGACAGAGCGAAAGCGCCGGTACTATGAAACCCGCAACAGCGAGTTCGGTGCACCGAGGCGAGGTCTGTAATGCGAGCTCTCGTCACCGTCGAATGGATCACCTCCCGGGACACTGAGGGACTGGTCGCGGATAGCACCTCCCTCGATGACGCCATCACGCGCGTGTCGTACGACCTATGCAATCGGGTCGGGCACGACTGGGGCGATTCCACGAGTGCAGAATACGTCGACGGTGTGCGATCACCCACGCTGTTCCTCGCTGGCAAGACCCAGTATCCGCTCAGGACCGTCGAATCGATCGCCCTTGATGATTATGACGAGGACATCGCGGATCTGATTTTCTACCGCGAACGAAGTATCGGAAACCTCATCACGAAGATCCGAATGAAGGCCGCGGTATGGGACTGCCACCAGGTCTTGATTGATGGCACCTGGGGATGGGCTGACACACCGGATGATGTGAAGGAAGCGGTTTATCGCCTCGTCGTCCTGGAGATCACCGGGAAGCCCTACGGCAAGCGGAGATCCGCATCCTCGATCGTCTACAACGCCCAGGCGATCAAGCGCGTGAAACAGCCAGACGGCGTCGAGGTTGAGTTCAATTCGCCTGCAGTACAGATGAGCACTGCAGAGATGTCCGA
>CAYYMM010000186.1:0-5621 GCA_964472395.1 uncultured bacterium
TCGACATACCACTTTTCGAGAATTCTGGGTTCATTCTGAGCGAGATTCGCCTTCATCGGAAATGATGTCTTTGGAAGATTCAACGTCGATTTGTAATCCATGATTCGATCTCCAATCCCGGTTTGAGAAACAACCGGTGTAACAATCCACGAAATCTATCAGCAAGACGCTTTTTGAGTCAAGGTTGTTTGAGTCGCGATTCGTTCGAATTCGGAAACGAATGTACGAAGGGAACTGCAAACGAGACAGATTTCTGGGGGATCATGTATCCGGATTCGCTCAAGCGCACCTGGATGCGCGTTGAATTGAGCAGTCTCAAAAGGTCAAACTGAGCTTCAATCTGCCAGCGACCAAAGCCGGGACTTCGTCGCGGTCCCGCATGATATCCGAGCATGCGACCCTCCTCGATCAGCGTTTGATTCACTGCCACTGCAGCACCTTCTGCATATGCGGAGCCCAACGCATCCAAGATCACAGCTTCGGCCACATCTCCTCTCGCCAGACAGTCTTCCATTTCAATGTCGATCTTCGAGCCGATGGTCACCACGGCGAATCCGATCGCATCGGTCTTTTCGAAACAAGGAACCGCAAGAGTCGATGGATTAAACAATCCATAAATCGCCGCCGAATGAACGAACTCGTGCATGCGGCTTCGGATCCGATCGCAGATCGCTTCCGCAAGGCCTGTTCCCTGAAATCCTGCTTTGCGTCTCAGGATCCGATCCGTTTCCTCCATCCGTGGCTCGAAATCGAAGGACTGAATCACCCGAGTATCATTCAGAACGATCCGAATCCGAGGTGCCGGGAAGCGCGAACAACTCATTCTACTCTCCTGTTTCTTTATCCTAAGGTCTCCGGCACGAATTCTTCCGTGAGAGGAATTCCATGGCGTCCGCCCAGAAATCTGCAACTCAGGGCGGCGGCTCGGTTCGCGAGTTCAAAACATGTTCTGGGCGAAAAGTGATGGAGCATCCCGTAGATGAATCCAGCATGGAAGATGTCCCCCGCGCCTGTTGTATCCACCGCAGCAACCTGAACGCCGGGAACCCGGAATCGATCGCCCGCCACATCGCAGATCGCCCCATCTTTCCCGAGGGTTACTGCAACGATCGGAATGCTGTAGCCTCTGAGTCGATCCAGTGTCTGTTCGGGATCTGAAACACCGAACTCGTTCAGACCGAAGTCCGAGCTGGCGATACAGGCATCGACGCGCTTCAGAAGACTTTCATGCGCATCACCGATCGTTTCAGCATCCAGAAGGATCCGTCCACCGTCCGCTTTGACCCAGTCGCAAGCCAGAATGTCGGCTTCCGCTTCATGACCGTCAATCATCAGCCACTCCACGCCACGAAACCATTCATGTCTCAAATCTCCGATCCCCAGATTCAATTCCGGGTCACGTTCCCAGAAGATCGTTCGTTCACCATTCCTTCGATCGACACAGATCGACGCTTTCTGTGTGCGCGCTCCGCAAGTCGAAAGAATCGAATCCAGCGGGATTGCATCCCGATCGAGATCTTCGCGAATTCGTGACGCATCGGGGTCATCTCCGATTCGTGCGATACAACGAACGCGAATACCCCATCGACTGAGTGCGGAGGCAGCGGTCACCGCCTGTCCTCCGGTCGCCGACACGGATTGGAGGATCCTGCATTTCGAACCTCGGTCAGGATATGAATCGACCACGAAGAGATGATCCATCGCCGCGTAGCCCATCGTCACAACTCGATGTGACATACTTCTTCCTATCGCCTTGTACGTTTTCGGAAGAACTTTCTGATTTCCCCGATCGGACCGAACACGATTTGCTCAACGCGAGGATGGATCCTGCATAGCAATTTGGACAGCAGAACTGCTGCATAGATGGCAAGAGCTTGTGGTAGAGGCGTGTTTCGAAACAGATTGTGAAATCCGATGAAATGCGTGCCTCTTCGGATGAGTCGACGAACGGATGCGGAAAACGGGAAGAAGCCATCGTCGAGCAGAGCAAAATCATTGTAAAATCGACGCATGTGATACGGGAAATACGTATTGCTCCGATAAATCCGTCCGAACCGATCCGACATCCACCAGGACTCGAGACCATGTTTCTGATGGTAGTCCTGGTAGATCCCTGTTCCGGGCACCGGAATCAGGATGCCGAGCGGGTTGAATTCATCGACGAATGGAGCAATCTCCCGCAGGTACCGCAAGGATTGCCGAACACTCGCCGGACTGTCCCACGGGAATCCCCACATGAACCCCACGATCGAACGGATTCCGGCTTCCCGAGTCCATTCCAGAACGGTACGAGCTTGTTCGAGATCGAGATGTTTGTTGACACGAAACAGGGATTCCCGATCTCCCGTTTCAACACCATAGAAAATCCTGAAACAACCGGATCGCTTCATTTTCAGGAGCAGTTCCCGAGTCGTCAGGTCCATTCGAGTGGTGCACTGCCATCGGATCGGTTCTGGAAACCGGCTCAGAATCATGTCGCAGAGCGCATCGACTCGCTTCAGATCTGCGGAAAAGGCGTCATCCATGAATTCGAAAGCCGTCACTTTGTACTTGTCATACAACAACCGCATCTCATCGAATACACTCTCCGCACTCCGTAAACGGCACCCATGTCCAAATACTCCTTTGTAGCAATAGGAGCAGTTGGCGGGGCAGCCTCTCCCGCTGAAAACCGGCCCATACACCTGGTACCCGGCCGTTTCCTCCGCGTACCAATCTTTCGGGAAGAGGTGTTTGGCCGGGAATGGCAGGGTATCGAGATCCCGGATCAATGGCTGCGGCGGCGTGTGTATGATTGATCCGTCCGTATTCCGAAATGAGATTCCCCGAACCGTCGACGGATCGAGAGATTGTTCTATAGCCCCCGTCAACTCTGGCGCAGTCCGTTCCCCTTCTCCCCTGACGACAAAATCGCAACCATTCCGGATCGCCTCATCCGCAAGCAGGCTGGGATGCGGTCCGCCGGCAACAATGGGTTTTCCGAGCGATCGTAAGGATTGAATGAATTCATAGGCCGGTTTGATGAAGATAACATTGAGTGTTAATCCGATCCAAAGCGGATCGAACTGCCGTGCGATCTGTATCGCCTCAACCTCATCACAGGGCGGATGAAGTGCGGACAGATCGAGGATTTTTAGATCGTGCCCGGCAGCTTCCAGAGCAGCCGCAACATAAGCCAGATTGAGCGGGGGGGTAAAATTGCGGTACAGCGATGGCGGAAAGATGAGGAGAATTCGAGACATTAGGATCCGGCGGTTCCGTCACAGTATCAGTAACGGAAACTGCTGCCTCCAACGAATTCCCGAAGAATCGACGTCGAAGGCAGTTCAGCCGTCGATATCTCCAAAAAGCAGGAGAGCAGATCGATCAAGCGTCGTGCTTCGGAGTATTCGGGTTCGGTCCTGGGTATCTTCAGCAATGCCGGTAGAGCAAAGCTTTTTAAAACGGCCTGTTCAAAGATCAACGCGGAATTGAACATGACATCCGCGTTCTCCTGATGCGGGAAAATCCAGCGATCCTCACCCTCATGTACCAATGGCCAGCGTCGAAGTGTTTCGAGGGCTGTGTAATATCGGAAATGGCTGTCCCTGACCAGGCGACGGATAAGTCGTGTATCGGTGGTCGAGAAACGGTTGTGGTCGTCGATGTTGAGTTGTGTAAGGGCGCTTACATAGATCTTGAATTTGAGTTCCTTCGGGATGTCGGGGGTCAGTTCGTCGTTGAGACCATGGATACCCTCGACGATCAACACATCCTTGGGGCCGAGTTGGATCTTCTTTCCCGAAGCGCCTCGACGACCGGTCGCGAAATCGTACTTCGGCAACTCGACGAGTTCACCTCTGAAAAGGCTCTGCAGATGATCGTTGAAGAGCTGAATATCGATGGCGCGTATGTTTTCGTAATCGAAATCTCCGTTTTCCAGCCGCGGTGTTTCGCTCCGAGGCACGAAATAGTCGTCGATCGAGATCATTTGAGGGGTGATCTTGTTGACACGCAGTTGCACACTGAGTCGTTTCGAGAATGTCGTCTTCCCGGATGAAGATGGTCCGGCAATCAGAATCAGTTTGAACTTCGGAAATTCCTCGCCGATCTGATCCGCAATATAGGCGATTTTTTTCTCGTGAAGCGCCTCGGATATTTGAATCATCTCCTTTATCGTCCCATTGCTGATCGATTCATTCAGATGCCCGATATCGTTGATTTCGAGAATCTCACCCCAACGCTCATATTCCTCAAAAATCTTGAACAGTTTGTCGTATTGCCTGGGTTTCTCGATTTCCGTCGGCGCAGAATGCCTCGGGAATCGCAGCAACAACCCATTCTGATACAACTCCAGTGCGAATTGCTGCAGATATCCGGATGACGGGACGAGTGGCATGAAGAAGTAATCCTTCAACTCGCCGAACGAATACAGATGGAAGGTTTCCTGATTGATCCACTTGATCAGGCGCAACTTGTCTTCACGCCCTGATGCACGCAATACATCTGCGGTTTCGGCCTTCGAGAGACTCGTTCGGTCGAATCGCTCATCCGCTTCCACGATCCGTCGCATCCGGTTCTCCACCTCGAACAACATGTCACGGGTGAGGCGTTCCTGCCCCTCCACCCGGCAGTAGAAAGCGCGACCAAGCGAGTGAGCGACGATCACGTTGAACTCGGGATACAGCTCATGGAAAGCCCGTAGTAACAGGAACACGAGCGAGTGCCGATAGGAGCGTATCCCATCGATACTGTTGAGCGGTACGAAATTGATGCGGCAATCTCGAACCGGCTTATACCACAGGTCGACCAGACGGTTGTCCACTCTCGCGAGCACAATAGGTGTATCCAGAGTCCGCGGTTGGTTTTTAGCCAGATCGAATAGCGTAGAGCTTGATTCGACATCGATTGAGATAGTATCTTCAATAAGCAGTTTCATGAAGACAATTAATCCGGAAAATCGCGGTAAAGTCAATCCTATTCACGATGAATCAGGCAATATCAGGAGATCATCGATATCGATCGAGCTTGGCACTTCACGGTGAAACGCTCAGTTGCACGAATCCTATTGGAGAATGTCTCCTTATATCCCGGAGGAGAGAACGACATCATGTGGACATCAAAACTTCTGAAATCGATTGTGCGCACATTCATCGTGTTCCTGTGGATCGCAACAGTAACGCACGCATCGATACTCCACGTCGATCCTGCGACCGGCGCCGATACGAATAGCGGTTCATCCTGGCAGCAGGCACTGGCTACTTTAACCGAAGCCGCGGAACGATCTTCTCCGGGAGATCTCATCCGGGTTGCTGAAGGCGATTTCCATGAATCGCCGATTTTTCCACCGGATATCTCGATTGAGGGCGGATATGCGACCGGCGGACAGATGCGCGATTGGCAGGTATACCGGACCGTTATTGATGGCGACGATGAGCGGCGATGCATCGAAATTGCCGATGGTGTCAGGATCGATGGTGTATGTTTTGAACGAGGGAGAGCCATTGATGGAGGAGCTTTATCGATCAATTCAGCATCCGTTTCCATTTCTAATTGTGCTTTCGTTTCATGCACGGCAACCGGCGGCAATCCACACGGCGGTGGCGCAATCTATCTCAATCAATCCAATTCGATCATTGTCA
>CAYYMM010000187.1:0-5316 GCA_964472395.1 uncultured bacterium
GAGAGCTGTCAACGTCCGACTGCAGGTGCAGCCAGTGCTTCCAGTATGACATCCCGAATCGATTCAAAACTTTTCGGAAGGTCGTATGCGAGTGGATCGATTTCGAGCGACTTGCCGTTGATCGCACGGGCAATCACATCTGCGGTTTTCGAGTCAAACTGCGGTTGAACAAGAATAATCCGAATGTTTTCTGCTTGGGCCTTACGGATCAACTGATCAAGATACTTGGGTCCAGGCTGTTTGCCTTCCGACTCAACATAAACCTGCTTCAATCCGTATTCGGCGCAAAAGTAGCCGAACGCCGGATGAAAAACAAAAATCGAGCGCTCTGCAAAGGGTAAGAGGGACTGTCTGAGTGTGTGATCGAGTGCTTCGAGTCTGGCCGTCAGGCCATGAAATCGTGTTTCCATCCCGGATTTCTCTTCACCGGATACCAGCCCACTGAGTGCTTTATAGATCGTCGAAGCGATAATCCGAGCATTGGAGGGACTTAACCAGACATGGGGATCACGTTCCTGCGCACCATGATCATGATCGTGATGAAGATCAGGCGCAGGAATCATAGTAATCCCCTCTCTGCAGTCAATCACCTTGAGTTTCTCGTTTCCGCTCATGATCTTCGGCAGGATCCGGTCTTCAAATGGCATACCGATCCGAAAATAAATTGAAGCCTGCGACAGAGCGATGATCTGCTGAGGCGTCGGTTCAAAGGTATGAGGATCCTGCCCAGGACGCACCAGAAGGTGTGTGGTGATCAAATCAGATCCGCATATCTGTTCGACCAGATATGCCTGGGGTGGGATACTGACAAACACCGTCAGTTTGGCATGCGACGATACGAGGGAAGTGAAGAGCACAAAGCTGAGACTGAAAAAAGTATGTTTCATTTGTCTAGCCTTTCGCGAGTCGGGTTAGGATCATCCGCAAAAGCATCATGTGCTGTATCGGTCGAATTGTGATCCGCGCAGATGATGATGACTTCGTCGCATTTTTTACAGCGATGCAAGCGATGGGATCGAGCCAGATCGAGCCAATGTTTCTGCTGGTTCTTCGACAGAACACCTGAACCCTGGCACAGTGGGCAGGTTGCATCGAGTGCCTGGAGGATGGCCGTACGGATGAACTCGGATCGATTGGGCAGGTGCTGAAGTATCGAGGCAAGATTCTCATCTGCTTTGAAAGTGATTACATCGTCTTTTTTTCGAGAACTCATGATTGACCGACCCTCACTGGTATTACTTTGTAATATCAGATCATTTCTGTCAAGAGACAGGCCAGAAACGAGCAGTAGGAGAAAAAAAAAGGAACCGCCGGTTGGCGGTTCCTTGTCGAAACTCAGTTCAGCTTAAATTACTTTGTGGCCGGCTTGGCTTCTTCTTTTTTCGGTTCGGTCTTCGGAGCTTCTTCTTTCGGAGCTTCTTTCATTTCGGTCTTCGGAGCGTCTTTCATTTCGGTCTTCGGAGCGTCTTTGGTTTCCGGAGCCTTCGCAGCCATTTCAACCAGTTTGCCTTCTTTTACTTCGAAGGTTTTTGTTTCGGTGCCGAGAGTCAGCATGTATTTGCCGGCATCCATTTTGCAGGTCACTTTATCATTGGCTTTGACGCCTTTGAGGATGGTGCACTTGGCAGCGTCTGTAACGGTGTACTTCAGTTCTTTTGCATCAGCGGCCTGGCCATCATCTTTCTTGAGACCATACTGGGCGAGGATGTCGACAGCGGGAGCAACAGCGGCGGGAGCGGCAGCGGCAGGAGCAGCAGCAGCGGGAGCAGCAGCAGCCGGAGCGGCAGCAGCCGGTTTCTCATCGGCGGCCATCACGAACATCACGGACAACATAAAAATTGCGCTAACAACAAAAAGCAGCTTCTTCATCTTCATTCCCTCCTAAAAAGGATTTGCTTTGCCTAACCCCTAGGCAAAATTGAGTTAAAACGCTGATTCGTTCGAATCAACGCTTGTTCCGATTTTTTCAATGAACTCATGGGATTCGGAATCGCTTCCGTAGTCCCCGCTGAATACAAGCCGCGATCATAGTCTTGTGTTTCCGTTGATGTCAAGCAGTTTTTATCCCCACCGCGCCATCTCACTTCATGAATCACAACTCGACACATATCGATCCCTGCTGATACAACTCATATATAATAATAAGGATATATTAATCAAGTACACTCGATTACTCCCTATTCCCCTTTAAAGAGCCAATTATTTGATATCTTGTTGACTTAAATAGCGTTATCAAGCTCGATACATTCGCAAAAACTTATGACCATCTGTCCACGACATCATAAATGCCGATAAATCGAATCGATAAAAGCGACATAACGAATGAATGCGGAAACGACGATCTCGACAACGATTCTCCAACGAACCCGCCTGGCCAGAATCACCCAAGCAGATATACTCGTCTGGAGCGCAATCAGGCTGAAGTAACGAGCTCCTTGAAAGGCTGCGAGCATCAGGAGTATCAGCCAAAGCCCAAGAACGGGCTTCCGGATACGATCCGCAAACGTAAAAAACAGATAGTCCCAGTCACCGCGTTCCCGATCGATCCATTCCGCAATAAGTTGCGATACAATTAAAAACGACCACCATATACTGATCGCAGAAGCTGAATAGAAGGTAAAAAAACACTCACCCTGCCACACCAGCACACTCACAGCGTACACCGTCAGCGCCCAGATCGTTTCGATGATAACGACCCTTGATCCGATCCTGTTCCTGTGTGAGCTCCTGGCCATATCGCCTATTGAAGATCTCACTCTTCACTCGTTCGGTTTGCGTGCAATCACCTTGAAACCGAGTGTCGTTGTTTTTTGCGGATCAAGGAAATCCAAGGATGAGATGACCGGAGGGAGGATGAGGATAAACACAACTGCAGTCGCGATTTGAAATGGAAGCAGCAAGCACTTCACAATCCTCGATCGATCACTCGGAAACAGCGTGACATAAACCCACATGAGCATTACAGCGAGATAGATGAAGTATCCACCGCGCGGAGCGATCGATTCAACTTTGAAGCCGCTGCGTTCGAGCAGATAGATCAGCCCAAATCGAGTGTATCTGAAGAAATCATATGGCTGCTGATGCTCACCAAACGCCAACGGAGCAGTCAGGAACAAGCGGCCTCCAGGTTTCAACACCTGGAACATCTCAGTAAGCACCTCCCCGGGCTCAGATACATGCTCCAGAACCTGTGTTGATACAACACAGTCGAATGAACTCCGAGAGAAAGGAAGATTCTGAAGGTCACCGATTACATCCAGATTATGATACGCCCATGATTCTTCACCCCGAGTGAAATCGATGGCGACATACCGGTGTCTCGAAAAACAACCCGCATAGGGAGTCTCCCCCGCCCCTGCATCCAGTACCCGATCGCCATCCGACACCGTCGACGCTGTGCTCTCAATAAAGTCCCTGATACTCGTGTTCTCTAGATCGATCCTACGATACCAAGCATTTGGAAGCAGTCTTTTGAAGATACGTCGAAGGCGTTCCATCGGATCACTAATCTCTGCCCTTGGGATTGGGCCTCAACCTGTATATTGCATGCAACACCAGGAGATTCGGCCAAGTTTCAGCCAGTCGAAACTCGATTTTTTGCAAAACCTTACCGATCACCGGCAGTCGGCGAAGTAGTGTGCCCATCGGAATTCCGAAGTCATTCAAAGCGACCGTCTCTACCATATACCCCGCATCAATCGATAGTTTTTTAAATGAATCAACCGTAAAAAACCGAAGATGCGTTCGATCCAATATTCCTGAATCGGTATATTCAAAATGTCCGCCCAACAGGTGTAGGCGCATTTTCCAGAATGCGACATTCGGTATCGATACCAGGATCTCACCACCCGGAGCGAGCATCGTCGTAAGCGTTCGAAGCGCTTCCCCGGGATCGATCAAGTGCTCCAGCACATCTCCGCACAGAACCACGTGGAAATTGCTACCCGCAGACTTCAATACGGACGGATCTGCAGCATCTCCTTCTATGACACGATCACACACAGTCCGAGCTTGCCGGGCAGCGATCGGGTCAAGCTCGATACCTGTCACCTGGCATCCATTAGCTTTTAGCATGGCGGAGACATATCCCGTGGCACATCCGATTTCGAGTACTCTTCGATCCTTGCCGGTCAACTCCACCATCCGGTGATGCGTCGGAGCCAATCCATCTCGCGCAAGCTGATCCAGCAAGCGGTCTCGTGTTGGATTGTCGTAATGAATGGCACGCATCATGACCTCGATATCAGGTAGCCCAGTTTCTGAAGCAGCTCACCGATCAGTCCCGTGAATCCTTTCATTCTATATAGTTTGAGGATGTATTGGGAAAAAACGACAGGGTTGGATAAAAGATGAAGGATTTTTCGCTTTTTTGCCGTTTCCAGCCCGTGAATAATGTCCTCTCGCGAACATCCCGGGTATTCGATTACCGGGGATTCTCCCCCATCGAACCGACTCCAGTCAGAAGTGGTCAACCATCCATGTTCGCGTGCCTGCCGATAAAATTCCGTGCCGGGAAAAGGGGTTGCGACTGAGAACTGAGACGTGGTGCAGTTCAACGAGAAGGCGAATTCGATGGTTCGAGCAATGCTTTCGCGGGTTTCGCCCGGTAATCCGAACATGAATGTCCCGTGAGTATGAATCCCGAGTTTCCTGCAATATTTCATAAAGTCTGATACACGCGCCAGTTCGAGATTCTTGTTGATTCGCTGCATTCCCGCGGGATCGGCTGTCTCAACTCCGAATTTTAATCCTGTGCAACCGGCCCTTCTCATCAACTGCAGAGTATCGAAGTCAACATTGGCATCGGCCATGCAAGACCAAGATACCTTCACATTACGTCTGAGTATTTCATCCGAGACTGCTCTCGCATGCTCATGCTGCGCAGTAAATGAAGAATCATCGAAATACAGTTCATGGAAACCGAATCGACTCACTAGATACTCCATCTCCTCCACGACCGATTCCGCCGATCGCCGACGGAACGATGGAGAGTGGAAGAAAACTGTCGATTCGAGACAGAACGTGCATCGATGTGGACACCCCCTGCTCGAAATCAAACTCCCATTGGGAAAAAGCTTACAGGCCGGGTCGGTATAGCGATCGATCGGCAGTGTTTCTCGTTCAGGATAGGGCAACTCATCCAGATTTTGAATGAGTGGTCGGTTTGCGTTGTTCCGGATCACGGGTCCATCACGGTAGGAAAGTCCGAGAATCGTTTCGAGTGCGTTCCCCTCTCGGATACAACGAATATACTCAAGAAGCGTATAATCATATTCCCCCCGCACGACCGCCTCTGCAGGAGACTGAGCAAGCACT
>CAYYMM010000188.1:0-5169 GCA_964472395.1 uncultured bacterium
GCTACCCCGAGGATTCGACTGGCGAGCGGAATTTCGTTGCCTCTAAGTCCGTCCGGGTAGCCCGAACCGTCATACCGTTCGTGATGGTGACGCACAATCATCGACACTTTTTCCATACCCTCGATCTTGCTTAAAATATCTGCCCCTTTGGACGGATGATGCTTGATCAGCTCGAACTCGCTATCGTCGAACGCCCCCTTCTTGTTCAAGATATGCTCGGGAATGCTGACTTTCCCGACATCATGGAGGAATGCGGCGAGCTGCACGAGTTCGACATCTTCATCGGTCAGTTTCATCTGCTGGGCGATGTGGGTGGCATAATCGGCCACCCGGACCGAATGACCTCCGGTGTACTGGTCATTCGCCTCAACGGTTGCCACGAGCGATTTGACGGTTGAGTGGAAGAGCCGTTTGAGATCCTCGTACAGATGCATGTTCTCGATCGCGATCCCGGCGGTGATGCCGATCGCGGTGAGCATCTTCAGATCGTCTTCGGTGAAGGTGTCAAATGAGCCTTTCGTATCGACATGGATTGCGCCGAGAATTTTTTCGCGACTACGCAACGGAGCGCACATTGCGGAGCGGATCGAATGGATGAAAATACTCTCAGAACCCTGAAAACGCTCATCCTGAAACGCATCTGGCGATAGGATCGAGAGTCCCTTGTCCACCACTTGATTGAGGATGGTCTTGGAAATCTGGGGAGCGTCTCGATCGTTTTCCGTACTATACGCTGCAACCGGGATCAGAACCCCCGTGCGTTCCTCGCGCATCAGCAGATAAATGCGATCTGCCGGTATGATGCGCTGGATCTGGTCGAGCACCAGATTCATCAAGGCTGTGGAATCGCGAGCAGTGTTGATGATGTGTCCCAGTTCAAACAATGTGGTCAGGTTGATCAGTGCTTTCCGCAATCGTTGTGTATTGTCGAAGGTCTCATCGAATTCCGCCAGCCTCTTGAGTTCGAACGTATGATCCAGAATCTTGATGTGGCTGGAGAGTTCGTTGCGGACATGCATCTTGTTAACGTCTTCGGCGAAATCGACCAGCGGTTCGACTTCAAACATGATTTCGGTGTCACCCACCTTGATCCGATCTCCGTTATTCAGGGTGTTTTCTGAAACGGCGACGCCATTTAGAAATGTGCCGTTGCGGCTGCCCAGATCCTTGACGAAATAACCGTCCGAACGTTTCTCGATCGTACTGTGACGACGCGAAACCTTCGCATCGATGATCTGGATGTCATTGTTGGAGTCTCGGCCGATCGACAGGATGGAATCCACCCGAAACACCCTGCTCGGTTTATTCTCGATCAGTATCGTCACTTTTCCCATATACCACCTCTTCACCCCTCCGCACGGAAAATCAGCCGGTTACCCTTCCCTAAAACCGAATGATTCCAGATATCTCGGATCGTTCCTCCAGTCCTTCTTTACCCGAACCCAAAGCTGCAGATTCACGTGATGTCCAGTGAAGGCTTCTATATCGAGCCGAGCCTTCGAGCCGATTTCCTTGAGAAGGCTACCGTGCTTTCCGATCAGGATGGCCTTCTGAGAGTCCTTTTCCACATATATTGTAGCTGAAATATCACTGAAATTGCGATCCGCAAACTCCTTATACTGCTCGATTTCCACCATGACGACATGCGGAAGCTCCTGAAATGTGCGCGACATGATCTGTTCGCGAATGATTTCGGAAACGAAAAACCGGGTCGGCCGATCCGTCAACTGGTCCGATGGGAACAGCATGTCACCTTCGGGCAGCAGCGAAACGACGACATCGACAAGATGATTAACATTCTCACCGGTCAACGCGGCGATCGGTACGATCGCCTTCGGCCTGGCCAGCGCATCCAGATTCTGGATGAGGGGCAGTAAATCGTCTTTGCGGACGGTATCGATCCTGTTGATCGCGATGACGAGGGGACTTTGGAGAGAATCGAAGCGATCCTTGAAGATCTTGAATTGCTTTTCCGCCGGTATATCCGGAAATGTTAGCCATACCAGAACATCCGCGCCTTCAAGAGCGCTCCATGCCGTGCGCATCATGTAATCCGAGAGTTTTCCATGTGGATGATGGATGCCGGGGGTGTCATATATGGCCAGCTGATACCCATCCCCTGTGCAGATTCCCATCAGACGATTGCGTGTGGTCTGAATGACTGGAGTCGTGATGGCGAGTTTCGTTCCGAGGATCCGGTTGAGCAAGGTCGATTTTCCGACATTGGTCCAACCAAACAGGGTAGCAAAACCGCATTTCATTCCCAAATCAGTCTGTGACATCACTCGGCTCACTTTCATCGGAAACGAGTGTTTCTTTGCGAAGTTGTGCTTTCAGTATCCGACGCTCATTTGCCTCAATGATCTCGATGGCCAGTGCATCGAACCGATGTTTTTCACCTGGAGCGGGAATCCGTCCCATCTTATCGAACAGAAAACCGCCCAATGTTTCATAGTTTTCATCCGGAAATTCGATTCCGACGATTTCGCTGAGTTCGTCGAGATCGATACGGGCGTCGACGATCCATGAACCATCATCCTGCAAATGGATGAGGGATTCTTCCTCGTCATATTCATCGTGGATTTCACCGACGATCTCCTCCAGCAGATCCTCGATGGTAACCAGCCCAGCAACTCCGCCGTACTCATCGACCACGATCGCGATGTGAACCTTGTCTTTCTGAAATTCACGGAGAAGGTCGCGAACCTTTTTCGTTTCGGGCACGAATGACACTGGTCGAAGAATATCCTCGAGTTTCACGTCGGAATGGTCGGGGCCCCAGAAGCGAAGTGTATCCTTTGCGAACAGCACGCCAATGATATTGTCGATCTGATCCCGGTATGCGGGGATTTTTGAATAGCTGCTTTCGACGATGAGATCGATGAACTCGTCAAGAGGTCGATTGATATCGATCGTCATCATGTCGATTCTGGGTGTCATGACTTCCCGAACGATGGTTTCGGAAAACTCGACGATCGACTGGAGCATCTCACCGTCGTCCGCTTTGAAGATTCCTCCCGCCTCACCCACATCGATAATCGATTGGATCGTCTCCTCCACCTCCGCCATTCGCTCGTTGTCGGTTTTTGGAAAGAGCAGATTGACAGTGCCTTCCGACAGCCGGATCAGGGCGATGGCGATGGGATAACAGACAACACCGCACAATTCGAGAACACCTCGCTCGAAGCGATTGAACGATTCACGCTCTCTCAATGGAAGGCTCAACGGTAGAAAAATTCGAGCGATGATCTCGAAAGTCAGACCGAGACCGACGAACAGGGCAATCCGATAGGGATCAGAGATCGATAGTCGAATCTGGAGCGCGAGTCCGAGGAAAAAGGTCACTTCCATAAAAATCGCGACGATGCGGACTCCGATAAGACGGATTCGCAGATAATTTGAACTGCTCCCCGAGTCGCGTTGGCCGATCAGACGCTCGAGTTGCGGGATCGGGAGGCTCTGCAGGGCGACCGCGTAATACAGTAGAAACAACGCGAGAAGAAACTGAAAAGTAAAAAGAACTGAAATGAGGATTTGCGAGTTCATAAGGATACTGTAACCGGTCAACCGCGAAAAAGAAAATCGCGACAGGCTCTGAGAGCGAGTTCAGTCTGTTCGAGCATCAGTTCCTCACCCGCATCGGTCTCATGATCATAACCGACCAGATGCAGCATCCCATGGATGGCCATCTGCATGAATTGCTCATCGAATGACATCCCGAAGCTTTCCGCCTCTCTGGTAATTGTCTGGAGAGAAACCACGATTTCCCCGAGCATACAGGGCGGGTCATCCGGGCCGGGTTCTGGGAGAGGAGATTCCGATTGATGCGGTTGTTTCCAGGAATAGAATGGAAACGCGAGCACATTAGTCGGCGCGTCGATCTGGCGGAAGCGCAGATTCAGCTCCTGGATTGTTCGGTCGTCGACGAGTGAGATCTCGACGTCAGCTGATGGAAACCTCAGAATCGAGGCAGCCTTTTCAAGGCAGCGGCAATAGGTATCGATGGGAATACTTGGGTCGGGATCCTCGCGGTTGTCATAGATGGTGATACTCATTTTTCCTCCTGTCGAGCGGGTGGGAATGCAACATCATCCTCCGGGATGATGGATTCACTGAGCTTCGATCGACCTTCAAAATTGAACCCAGGATACTGGATTCGATTATGATAGATCTGGATCAAGCGATGAAACAATCGATCGGCGATGACGGTGAGTTCCTTGAATGTCAGATTGCAATCGTCGAATTGATGATCCCGGAATTTGGACACTGTGATCTGATTCACGAGTTCTTTAATGTTGCTGGCCGAGGGATTTTTGAGGCTGCGAGCTGCTGCCTCCACCGCATCGGCGATCAAGACGATCGCCGCTTCCTTGCTCTGTGGCCTCGGACCATGATACCGGAACTCATCCGGATATACTTCCCGATTGTCCTTCTTACTCAGCTCTCTGGCCTTTTCGAAGAAAAAAGTCATGAGTGATGAGCCGTGATGCTGTTCGATGATCGCCGAAATGTCACGTCCAAGTCCCGATTTGCGGGCGAGTTCGACGCCTTCCTTTACGTGATTTCTAATGACCATGAGACTCATTGTTGGCGTCAGCAAATCATGCGGGTTCTTTCCCGTTGTGTTTTCGATAAAATACTCCGGCTTCGAGATCTTTCCGATGTCATGGTAGTAAGCACCTACTTTAGCCAGCAGTGAGTTTGCTCCGATCGCCTGCGCCGCCGTTTCACTCAGATCGCCCACCATTAACGAGTGATGATGTGTTCCCGGAGCCTCGATCGCGAGTTGCCTCAGGAGCGGTTGATTGAAATTGGACAGTTCCAGAAGTCGGATATCGGTGGGAATCTGAAAGAAGTACTCGAGCACAGGGAGGAGAAGGGTGACGAGAACCGCGACCAAAACCCCTCCGATCAGCGCCATCAGAATCGCGAGCGCGGCTGGAAGGCTGGCCAGTTCGCCTTTGATGCTGTAAAGCGTCACGACGAGCGCCATATTGACGAGGCTGACGAGAAGCCCGGCCTGGATCACCATCGTGCGTTGCTTATAACGACTGATGATGAAGAGAGTTGTGCAACCCGAGACCATGGCATACATCCCCAGAAAGAAATTCTGCTCCGTGGCGATCGCAGCCAACACTCCGAAAAGAAAACTGAAGATCATCGCAAGTC
>CAYYMM010000189.1:0-5093 GCA_964472395.1 uncultured bacterium
AGCTGGTTAGAGCACACGGCTCATATCCGTGTTGTCCGGGGTTCAAGTCCCTGCTCCGCCATTCCAGCGCTTCCTCTCGAAGCGCTTTTTTGTTTTAATCACTTTCATGACTTCCACTGTTCGCTTAGACCACCCACTGATTCTGAAGATTCAATCTATTCTTCAGGACCAATGCAGTTGGAATCCAACTGACACCATCGTCGTTGCAGTCTCAGGAGGGCCGGATTCGGTCGCACTCCTCAAAGCGCTAACTTTCCTCCAGCAATCTCCCTCGGATACCCTCGTTATCGCTCACTTCAACCATCGAACTCGTGGTGATGAATCATTCCGAGATGAACTCTTCGTCCAGAATCTCGCTCGATCACTCTCCATCCCAATTGTCGTGGGATACCTTGATAAGATGATTCCGGCAGGGGTTTCCAAGGAGCATTTCTGGCGACAGGAACGGTATCGGTTTCTGGAATCCGTGCGTTTGAGTTCCAGTGCACGATTCATCGCCACAGGACATACACGTGATGATCAGATAGAGACCATTCTATTCAGGCTGATAACGGGTGCATCATCCGGCAGTCTGCGTGGAATTGCCCCGATCCGATCGAGCACCATCATCAGACCATTGTTGTCTGCCTCCAGAAATGAAATCATCGCATTTCTCGACTTGCTGGGACAAGCGTATCTTGAAGATCGATCGAATTCCGATTCCCGTTATCCGCGCAATTACATTCGTCGTTGCATCATCCCTCTGATTCACACGATCAATCCGGCAATCGAAACAGCCCTTTCGAATCTGATAGAAAACCAAACAATCGATTCGGACTATTTCGCGTTGATCATCGATCCACTGATCGAGCAGATCACAATACCCGGAACGATTTCTCTTCCCGGGACTGAATTGCACTCTTCCAATCACACCGCAGTGACTCGCAGGTATGCGGGGAGGATCCTGAATCGGATCGCTGAGTTGAACGACATGCGTGTCACCAGATCCATGGTTTTGAATCTTTCCGATCTTCTGAACCGTCATCGCAACCGTATGACCGTACCGGATTATCTGATCAAATGGCACAAACACTCAGTCTGGATCGTTCCGATTTCAGTTGATCTCCCTGATACCGACCCGGCCATTTTGCTACCGGGAGAATCCATCGTTTGGAATCGTTATCGGGTGAGCGCTACGGCAGATCCGCCAGGGATGACAGGGTGTCGCCTGACGATACGCCATCCATTGCCGGGAGACATACTAGCGGTTGATGGGCGGTTGGTACCGTTGGTGAAAGCACTGACCGAGAGAGGGTTGCCATCAGAGTTGAGACGATGTGTTCCGGTGATTATCGACGCATTCGATCAGATCGCTGCGGTCGTGTTGCCTGGGCACCAAAAATCGCTGATACGAACTTGTTTTCTTCCAGATTTTCTACAGTTGCAATGGGAAATTATATGAATATGCTATACTCAGTTCAGGTTTTAACGAGACTTACTCGGTACCATTCCTGAACGTGGGAGGTAATGTTGAATTCCAGGTTTCGCACACTGACGATTTGGATGATTCTCATCTTCGTTATTTTCATGGTCTATCAGGTATTCGTCGCGAGGCAGCAGAGCATGATCGAACTTGATTACAGCAAGTTTCTCGATCAGGTGGAATCAGCGAATGTCTCCGATGTCTCAATCCGTGGTCGCACAATCTCGGGGAACCTGATCGACGCACCCGGCAAGTCAAAGAGTTTTACGACTTACTCAGCCGAGGATGATGATCTGATCAAATTACTCAGGAAGCACAAAGTCGCGATTAAAGTCGAAGATGATTCGGACAATCTTTGGTTCACTGCTCTTGTTTCATGGCTTCCCATCATCCTCATTATTGGAGTTTGGATCTTTTTTCTCCGCCAAATGCAAGGAGGCGGACGACAAGCGCTCTCTTTTGGAAAAAGCCGAGCCAAACTGCTTTCTAATCCCAAAACGAAAATCACCTTTGCAGATGTAGCCGGTGTAGATGAAGCGAAGGAAGAACTCGGCGAGATTATCGAATTCCTGAAGGATCCCCAGAAGTTCCAGAAACTGGGTGGAAAGATCCCGAAAGGCGTGCTTCTGGTCGGACCTCCCGGAACAGGCAAGACATTGCTTGCTCGAGCGATTGCGGGTGAAGCGGATGTTCCGTTTTTTTCCATCAGTGGATCGGAATTCGTTGAGATGTTTGTCGGTGTGGGAGCCTCTCGCGTTCGCGATCTTTTCGAGCAGGGGAAAAAGAATGCACCTTGCATCATTTTCGTGGATGAGATCGATGCGGTTGGACGTCATCGAGGAGCAGGACTGGGCGGTGGACACGACGAACGTGAACAGACTTTGAATCAGTTGCTGGTCGAGATGGACGGTTTCGAATCCAACGAAGGTGTCATCATGATTGCCGCGACGAATCGACCGGATGTATTGGATCCAGCACTGCTTCGACCCGGCCGGTTCGATCGGCAGGTGGTCGTCGGCACACCGGATGTCAAAGGACGTGAAGGCATCCTGAACGTTCACATCCGGAAAATCAGCGTATCACCCGATGTCAATGTTCGCGATCTCGCACGCGGTACCCCGGGATTCTCCGGAGCTGATCTTGCCAACCTGGTCAATGAGGCGGCGCTTCTCGCCGCGCGCGAAGGCAAGGAGAAGGTTGAAAACGAAGACTTTGAACTGGCCAAGGACAAGGTTCTGATGGGCGTCGAGCGACGCAGCTTGATCATCTCCGAACCGGAAAAACGATCGACGGCTTACCATGAAGCCGGCCATGTGCTCGTCGCAAAACTCCTTCCGGGAACCGATCCGGTCCATAAAGTCACAATCATTCCACGTGGTCGGGCGCTGGGAGTGACTCAACAGCTTCCGATCAACGAAAAACATACCTACTCAAAAGACTATATCGTCAGTCGGATCACGACAATGATGGGTGGGCGAGCCGCCGAAGAACTCGTTCTCAATACTTTCACCACCGGCGCATCCAATGATATCTCACAGGCCACATTACTCGCACGAAAAATGGTGACGGAGTGGGGAATGAGCGATTTGATGGGACCAGTGACATTCGGGAAAAAAGACGAACACATCTTTCTTGGTCGGGAATTCGCTCAGACCCATGAATACTCCGAAAAGACAGCGCAGTTGATCGACAGTGAAATTCAGCATGTCGTCGTTGGCTGTTATGAACATGCGAAACAACTGCTCGATACCAATATTGATAAGCTGCATGCACTCGCATCAGCACTTCTGGAGAGCGAATCCCTATTGGGCACCCAAATCGATCAGATCACTGGAATCCCGTCTGACTCGGCACCGGAAATCAAGGCGGCTGAAGATACGGGTGGCGTAATCGGGCAGTAAGAGTCGGAAATGGAAAAGGAAATGGTGACAATCCGATCACTCTTGAGTGATTCCCATTTACCCAGACCTTTGATCATGGGAATCCTCAATGCCACCCCGGATTCATTTTCCAATGATGGTCTTCTCGCCTCTCCGGCGTTAATCAGAAAAGGACTCGAGTTTATCCGAGCAGGCGCGGATATTCTCGATGTGGGCGGTGAATCATCCAGACCTTATGCACAACCGGTATCTGAAGTAGAGGAAATACGACGCGTGGTGCCCGTGATCGGGGCATTGCGTGCGCAGTCATCGATCCCGATCTCCATCGACACAAGCAAGCCCGGCACTGCACGTGAGGCGATTCATGCCGGAGCGAATGCCATTAATGATATCTCTGGATTCTCACATCCCGCCATGCTCGAACTCGCCGCCTCCTCGCAGACTGAATTGGTCGTCATGCACATGCAAGGCACTCCTCTCACGATGCAGATCGATCCATCATACAACGACGTTGTCGGAGAAATCGTTGCCTTCTTCGAAGATCGCATTCGATGTGCTGCGCACGATTATGGCATTGCTCGGGAGCGGATCGTCCTCGATCCCGGATTAGGCTTTGGCAAGAAACTCGAACAGAATATCTTGATTTTCAAGCAATTTGACCGCATCCGCGCATTGAACCTTCCCACGCTGATCGGCCCTTCTCGGAAGTCATTCATCGGTCAGATACTGAATACGCCCGTCAACGACCGACTCGAAGGTACTCTCGCGGCTGTCTCCGTGGCTACAATGCTCGGAATCGATATCGTCCGGGTCCACGATGTCGAATCTGTCGCTCGATTCAGAAAGGTGTTCAATACACTCGAGCCCAAACAATTCCCGCAGAAGGTTTCTCATGCCGACTGTATTGTTTAGCGTCGGAGACTTCTCGTTCCGTTTGTGGGATCTGATCGATATCCTGATCATTGCATTTTTGATCTATCGCGCGATGCTTCTGATCAAAGGCACGCTGGCGGTTCAGATGCTCCTCGGGCTGAGTGTTCTTTTCGGATTGCTTAAAGTCTCCGAGATGTATGATTTGAATTCATTACACCGCCTTCTTCTTCAATTTTGGCAAAGTTGGGTCATTCTCGTTGTCGTGTTGTTTCAGCCTGAGATTAGGCGAGCGCTCGCTCAAGTGGGGCGACAATGGGCTTTGTTCCGCAAAAAATCGTTCCGACATGATCCTGTGATTCATGAGATCGTCAATGCAGCATCAACACTTGCAAGCGCTCGAATCGGCGCATTGATTGTGATTGAACGGGAGACCGGTTTGGCGAACTTGCGTGAGATGGGAATGACAGTGGATGCGAAGGTATCGAGTGAGTTATTGAGAACGATTTTTTACCCGCATTCTCCCTTGCATGATGGAGCCGTGATCATCCACCAGAAACGCATTGCATCCGCGGCATGTTTTCTTCCCTTGACCCGAAATCCGTTGTTGGCTCTGTCGCTGGGCACGAGGCACCGAGCCGCGATTGGGGTGACCGAAGAGTCCGATGCCGCAGCCATCATTGTTTCAGAAGAGCGCGGTTCTATATCTCTCGCACTGAACGGAAGCATAGAGAAGATGCATGATATCGAACAGCTCAAACGACGCCTATCGAAACTCATGGATATCCCTTACTTTCTCGAGCGTACGGATGATGGCATATGAGTCTCCCGAAACACCTGGCCAAATCTATCGTTTCGCATTTCTGGTTGAAGATCGGATC
>CAYYMM010000190.1:0-4981 GCA_964472395.1 uncultured bacterium
TACCCGTTTATCCCGCATGGCTGCTGCCAGTCGTGTCATCTCGTTGAATTCAGTGAAGTCGTCACACACGATCGCGCCAGCCTGTTTCATCAATGATTCACAGATCGAGTAGTTGCCGGCAATCGAGGCGGTGTGTCCGGACGTTGCCGTTCGTCCAGCCGAGGTTCTTCCCGCTTTGTAGAACACCACCATCCGATCCTGCGCCGCCAGTCGGCGAATCGTGTCGATCAATTTCAATCCGCCCAGATCCTGGAAACCTTCGACATACACAGCAAACACGCGGATCTGCGGTTCGTGATCGACCATGTGTTCGAGAAAATCACTGACGCCTAAATCCATCTGGTTGCCGGTGGATACCGCAAACTGCGGAGATAGATTTGCATGATTGCTCATGACCGTGATCATTCTAGCGCCGGACTGGGATAGAAAAGCGACCGGATCGGGTGCCCGGTCATAGTTCTTCGGTAGTTTTTGCTCGGGAACAAACAGAGTATCGTAGCATCCCGGTCGAGACAGGATACCCAGACAATTCCCGCCGACAAAAACCGGTCCACCGTCTTCGCGTTCGCGACTCGATGCAATCGCTACGTTCATGCCCTCGACGATGGCCTCTGTACCGGATTTTTCCCCTAAACCTCCGGGGATGATGATGACCGATTCGACCTTCCCGGATTCAGCCGCCGCCCGTATGGTCTCGGGGGCCTGACCCGCGTCGATCGCAAGGACGAGTACATCGACCTTTTCAGGCAATGCGTCGATTGAAGAAACGCATCCGATTCCATCGATCTCGGATTCACCTGCCCGCACGACATAAAGCCGGTTCGGGTCAAATCCGTTTTGCTTCACATTCCTGAGAATAATACGACCCATGTTGAGTTTGGTCGATGAAACGCCAATGATGGCCATGCTGGCAGGATGTAGTAGATTGGTGATCTTGTGGACTGGAGATGGGATCCGTGCTGCTGGTTTTCGGGAGAACTTGCACAACCCGTCGATCGGAACGATTCCATTGTTCGAGAAAACGAACGGATTGATCTCGAGTTCATCCAGGCGGAACGGGCTGGATCCGTCAGGTCCGAGCTGACGATTGAGTTCGAAAAGCGCTTGAAACAAGCCGAGCAGTTCAGCGTCATCCGCAACGGCATGACCGCCGCGGGTCAAGCCACGGATTTTCCGATAGGAAATCGTGTCGCGAAAGTAGTCGAGGAATTGTTCCGGGGTCGATGCGATCATCGATGCGGTTACGGAAGCGCGTCCTTGTTTCATGGATTCTGCCAGCATTTCGGTGTCGATTCCGCCCAGACCGGCCGTAATGACGGGTCCGAATTCACGAGACCATTGAGTGCCGACGAGCATCTCGTAACCAAAACCCACTCGCCTGGATTCCACGAACTCTGAAATCATGATCCCTCGAATGTCCTTCCGGCAAGCCGATTCACAATCATCCGCCGTCCGCGGATCCGGAGCTCCCCCGTGACGAGCGGACTGATGAAGGATCCAATCGGCATAGCGTCCCGGTATCGTTTCGAACATCTCATGAATCGTCTGATTGACAGTGGAACACGAGCGAGAAACGATCCGGACTCCGCCGACGTCGGTTTTGTGGGTGATAGACGGTGCGACAACCTTGAGCACAACGGATGGGCCGGGGAACGCGTTCAGAATTGCATCCGATACGGATTCCCCAAGCCGGATCAAACGCCACGACGGTACAGCGGAAATGCCGGCGGCTTTCAGAAGCTCATAGGCTTCGTGTTCGAGTAAGGAGTTGCGGCCTTCAGCCTCTGCTTTCAACAAAATCGAATGAATCGAATCCCGCATGATTGTTCCCTCCAGAGTGCGTCCGTTCAGCTCGCGAGTTCGAATCCGGATCGGATGGCCTGCCGGTTCATCTCGATAACCTTTTCACCCTTGGCCCCGAATAGCACGGTGAGATGCTTGTCGAAATCTTCCGGCGAAAACCCGAGAGTCGGCAGAGAAGCTCCGAGAATGATCATGTTCTGGATTTTCGGATTTCCGATCTTCTGAGCGATCGATTTGGTGTCTATCAAAACCTTTCGCGGGAGTTTTTCGAGCAACGCCATCAGATCCGTCTCGGAGGGATAATCAGGGATGTTCTTGAAAGGAACCGTGCTGGTGATGATGATCCCGTCGGGTTTCAAGAAATCCAGGTAACGGAAAACTTCAAGCGGTTCAACACTCAATATCAGATCGGAAGATCCTGATGGGATCAGATCGCTGGCGATGATCCGATCGGAAATACGAAGGTGCGATTGAACCGCGCCGCCTCGCTGTGCCATCCCGTGAACTTCGGCCTGTTTGAAATTGAGTCCTTTTTCGAGCGCCGCATGACAGATCAGATAGGAGATCGTCAGAATACCCTGGCCACCCACACCGCTAAGAATCATGTTTCTTTCCATGGTCGTTTCCTTTCGCTTCGGATCATGCTCTCAGACAAGGCCGTTGAGGGATCAGAACCGAAGTTCCGTGATATTCGAGTTCTTTCCGTATGAGCGTCACATTTTCTTCGTGATGTTTGGGAAGCGGCTTGAGCGTCACGATATGTTCGCGCGGAACACCCAGTTTTTCGACCAGATCGACCAGGGCGGAACCGGTCGCCATTGTCTGTTGAGCTCCAGTCATTGCGACCAGGGAGTTATCCATGATGAACACGTTTATGTCCGCATTTTCCTTCGCCGCTCCGATGAGGGGAGTCATGCCGGAATGTATGAATGTGGAATCACCAATGACGGCGATCGAAGGATAGACCCCCGCGGAGGCTGCGCCATAGGCCATCGAAACCGATGCCCCCATGTCGACACACGCTTCCCCGCAGGTGAAGGGGGGGAGAACGCCGAGAGTATAGCAGCCGATATCGGAGAAAATTTTCGAATTTGCGTGCGCTTTGACGGCTTCTTGCATGGCCCGATACGTATCGGCATGCGGGCATCCCTGACACAAAACAGGAGGACGTCCGGGGATCTTGCCGGCGTCGAACTGAAAGTGGTCGCGCACGTTGAGCTTCAATGCCGCTCTGACATGATCCGAGTTCATCTCGCCGGTGCGCGGCAACGCACCGCTCAACCGGCCGGTAATCCGTTTGTTCGGTACCCCAAAGAGTCCGAGAATCCTGGATTCGACATACGGATAGCCGTCTTCGACGACCAGTATTTCCTCTGATGCGTCCAGAATCGAGCGGATATGGGCGATCGGAATCGGGTATTGGCAGATCTTCAGAAAGTGAACAGGCTGCCCGAAATCATCCAGATTCTCCTTGACATAGTTGGCGGCAATACCCGTTGCGATGATACCCAGTGTTGCTCCTGGTGCCAAAGTCAGCTTGTTGAATGGCGATTTTTCCGACAATGCGGTCAGTGTGTCCTGCTTCTGAATGAGTTGGATATTCCGAATGCGCGCGTTCCCTGGTAGCAATACCCACTTCTTCCAGTCATGGGCAGGTGCCAGGGCGTTCTGAACTCGGGGGGCCTTGATCGGCATGACATTTGCGCGGCTGTGTGACAGACGTGTTACCAGACGCAGCATGACGGGCACATCGTTCTGTTCGGACAGATCAAATATGGACCCCATCATGTCATATGCTTCCTGCTGGGAGGATGGCTCGAAACAAGGAATCCGGGCAAAATCGGCATAATAGCGACTGTCCTGTTCGTTCTGAGATGAGTGCATACCGGGATCGTCCGCGACTGCGACAACAAACCCGCCATTGACACCGGTCATCGAGGAATTCATGAATGGATCGGCGGCGACGTTCAGACCGACATGCTTCATGGTGACGATGACCCGTTTGCCGGCGAACGACATTCCGAGCGCTTCTTCATAACCGACCTTCTCATTTGCTGACCAGACTGCACGGATTCTACTGTCGGCCGCTTTGCTCTGAATAAACTCAAAAATTTCGGTCGATGGCGTCCCGGGATACCCGAATACTCCACTCAGTCCGGCATGGATGGCTCCCAATCCGACCGCTTCATTTCCAAGAAGCAATTGCTGGTTCATCTTGAAATCCCCTCTTTTCCTAAGCCTGTTTGGATGTCTGGACATGAACACTCGTGCAGACATCGGACGTCCGCAGACAGCGAGTAAAGAAAACACTTTATATCCGATACTGGCGATCGTGGCAAGCCAATCGTTGCCTGAGACAAATTCGATCAGCATGCGAAAACACGAAGTCCGTTTCTGGCAGGTTTTTTGCTCTCGCCTTGACGGGCTTTTTTATGATAGCCTCTGCCCAGCCCGCAGCAGCTCGGGATCGCATATTTTGAAATCAATCTGCAGATGCACTCAATTGGGAGGGAACAATCATGGTCGATTCGATCATCTATCTGGATAACGCCGCGACGAGTTTTCCGAAACCAGACATCGTCCACGATACCGTCCATGAGTTTTATCGGAATAACGGAGTCAATCCCGGTAGAACCGGATGCGACCTGGCGCTTAATGCCGAAAAGATGATTCACGGCACGAGGAAGAAGCTGTCGGAGTTTTTTAACCAAAGCCTTATTACAGGAGGAGGTTCGAAGGATTCCAACCGGCTCGTATTCACCATGAATGCGACCATGAGCCTGAATCTGATCATCAATGGAACGCTATTCCCCGGTGATCATGTCATCACCACGATGACCGAACATAATTCGGTGATCCGGCCTGTCAATCACAAGGTTCTCGGAGGAATCGAAGCAACCTATGTCGTGCCGGACCCCGAAGGGTATGTCGATCCCGAGGACATCCGGGCGGCCATCCGAAAAAACACCCGACTGGTCATCGTCAATCATGCGTCGAATGTCACGGGAGTTGTTCAGGATCTGAAATCGATCGGTCGCGTCTGCAGGGACTATGGAATTCCATTTGCCGTCGATTCGGCTCAGACGGCCGGTGTGCTTCCGATCGATATGGCTGAATGCAACATCAGCTTCCTTTCCTTTACCGGTCACAAGGGTTTGTTCGGTCCGACCGGAACAGG
>CAYYMM010000191.1:0-4931 GCA_964472395.1 uncultured bacterium
CATCTGCCACAATCCGATTCGATACGATTATTGCATCGAGGCGGCGATCCGCAGCTTGGTCGCTGTGTGTGACGAAGTGATCGTTCTGGACTGCCAGAGCGACGACGGGACTCCTGCTCTGTTGCGCAAACTGCAGATCGAGCATTCGAATCTCTACATCTTCCAGAACCGCTGGGATGTGGCGCCGAATTACGAGCGTCTTTCCCGACTCACGAACATCGCCCGGGACTATCTCGATTCTCGGTGGCACCTGAATCTGCAGGCGGATGAGGTTCTCCATGAGGATTCGTTCTCGATCATCCGCCAGGCGGTGCAGTCCGAGATGGGGAAGTCATTCTCTCTCACCAGGTTGAACGTCTGGGGAGATCAGAGCCGATACTTCCGTGCATCGCACAAGAACCCGCCCTGCAGTCCATCGGTGATCCGTCTCGCGCTCCGCGAAGTCGACTCTCTCCGCGATGCCGAAAGCCTGCAGGCGATTGATCTCTGCAGAACCTTCGAACGCCAGCTCCGGATCTTCCACTACGGGTTCATCAGGGATCGCCGCGTCCACTGCGACAAGATCATCGATATGCAGCAGTGGTTCGGTCTGGGAGTCGACCAGCGGGTCGTGAAGCAGCGGCGCGATAAGGGCGTGTTCGATCCGTGGGAATTCTTTAAGCGTGAGGATCTCGAACGATACACCGGTAGTCACCCGAAGTTTGCGCAGCGCTGGCTGCGTGACCATGCGTTGGAATGGAGATAGCAGTGGCCTATATCCTCGCCGATTTCGAGTTCCAGCTCAGTCGCCGGTATGGCGGCATCTGGTGGAGCTATGAGGACGGCAATCTGTATCTGGTTCCCGAGAAGGGCGATACAGACGGTGAAACGGACCGGCAGTTCTTCTCCTTCAGGGACGGTGTTGAAAACCTCGAGGGAATCTTCGTAGGACTGACCGGATCGATGCCGGTCAAATCAGCGCAGTATAAGAGCGGTGCGGTCGGAATACTCACACACGATATCTCCCGACGGGTTACGACCGTCTATTGGTATGAACCGGACTCCGGAAACCTCGCGAAGACCGCAACCCAAAACATCATCACGTATGTCGGGGCGTTCACCGCGTTCAGCGAAGGGCTGAAGGTGATCTACTTCTACTGCGACCCGAACAATGGCGTTTTATACAGGCATGATCCGGTTTACGGTGATCCCAAAGATCCAAGGAATACCTTCTTGCCCTTTCGCGAGGATTACGGATCACCGCGCGCGTTCGACATGGACGGCAACACCAACCTTCCCCAAGACTATTTGATCGCCCTCGTTGGCAACCGTGCGATCTGGTTCGATGTTTCGGACTGGACCAATAGCGTCAAGAAGATGCGGGTCTACAAATCGATCGGTCTGGTACAGGCCCGGGATGTATCAGACATCGCGATCGACCGGGCGAACAACATCCTGTACGTCCTGGATAACGGGAACCGGCTGCTCGTTTACGCACTCGAACCGTTCGGCACCGAGGAATCCGGATATTCGAACACTCCGAGGACGGTCCGGATGACTGCGGATTCGATCGTCCTCGATGTCGGCGACGAGGCTGAGATTTGCGCTGATCTCTTCGACATGTGGGACCAGCAGATTGACGACGAAGGCCTCCCAGTCGAGTTCATTTCCGGGAACGCCCTGGGGCGCTTCTGGGATGGCGAGGCGTGGAAGACCCGCGTTGTCGCCCACACCGAATCAGACGGCCGTGCGTACGTCACATACCGAGGTGGCGCATGAACCTCGCAGCAGTCATGAAAGCCATCCTGATGGAGACCTGGCCGGGTGGCGCGTCTGCTCCTACGGTCGGATCGCAGGCTGGCAACCCGCTCGGGATTCCGAATCGGAACATCGATGTCATGACCGATGCGGCGACCACCGCGGCGATCGTGGCGACTGCTGTAGGAGCGCCACCGATTCCGATCTCTACTCTCAAGATCGCGGTCGACGGATCGATCGACGAGATCGTCGGGAGGTACGTCAGTGAATAGGATTCTCCGATCATCCAAAGTGGTCCGGATCAACAATGACGATCTCCTCGGAACAGATCTGCGATTCCCCCTGCAGGCGAACAACCGCGGGGATCTGGCGCTGATATCCGGACTCCCGAACCTGCGCCAGGCGATCATTGACATTATCGAAGATCACAAGGGCGAGGTGCTGTTCCACGAGAAGATGGGCGTGGGGATTGCCGAGAAACTGCACCGACCATGCACCGACCAGACGGCGCAGGCGCTAGCGTTCCTCATCAAGGAACAGATCCTGAAATACGAGGCCCGGGTGAAGTCGATCGAGATTACCGGAGTGGCGAAGCCCGCGACATCAGCGGACGAGCAGAACACGATCCTGCTCACCGTGACCTATACCGACATCACCTATCACCACGAGGACAACTTCACCTACCCGTTGGTGCTGGAGGCGATATGAGACGCAACCGAACGATGGCACAGATCGAGTTCGATACGAAGACCGACGCGCAGTACAAAGCGGAGTTGACCGAATCGAAACGCCGCCTTCTGCCGGAGGTGACAGACGAGAATCCTGCCAGTGTCATGGAGCGCGTGAAGGACTATGCAGTCCGCTTCATCGTGCGCCATCTCCGCAGTTGGCAGAACTGGCTCACGAACCAGACGTTCATCTCGACCGCCTCGGATTACGACGCCATCACACAGCACGCTCGCCGGGCGGGATACACACCCGAACAGGAACAGCCTGCCCGGGCGACCATCCAACTCACGCTCAGACGCGCGCTCACGCAGGGATTGATCCTGCGCAAGGCCGATCTGCGGTTCCAGACGAAACGGGTCACCGAAGATGAGGAGTCGATCAATTACGAGATGGTCGATGCGCAAGTCGTCATCCCGGCCGGATCTGCAGCAGGGTATTCGGTGACATTCGACATCATCCAGGGATCGACGGTCAGTAACGAATCGCTCGGGATATCAGACGGCGAGCAGTTCCAGGAATACGAGACCGCACAGGGATATGCGATCGAGGGTTCCGAGAAGATCGAAGTCCAGGAATCGATCGACAGTGAGGACACATGGGTCGAGTGGATTCGCACGGATAACCTCCTCCTCGCGGATCCGGCTGATCGCGTGTACGAAGTTCTCGGATACACCGAGGACGGACACATGATCATCGCGTTCGGATCGGGTGACGGCGACGAATCTGGCCACGGCATGATTCCTCCGAACGAAGCGCCAATCCGGATTACGTATCGGACTCTGCCGGGCAACCAGAACGGGAACGTCCCTGCAGGAAGCATCACAAAGGTCTCTCCCAGCACGTCGACATACAACGTGACGAATCCAGCAGCCGCAACCGACTGGGCCGCTCGCGAAGCTATCGAGACCACCAGGTGGACGGCGCAACGGCATCACCGCATCGAGCAGAGATGCATCAAAGCAGAAGACTACGTCGACAAGGCCGAACGCAACATCAGTGGAGTCGGCCGGGTGTACGTTGTCCCGGGAGAGTTCGGCGAGAACACCCTGGGAGTTCATGTCCTCGATGAGGATGGCGCAGCGGCGACCGTTGCCAAGTGCCAGGAGGTTGCGGAGTATCTCGATGACCTGAACCCGGGCGACGAGCATGTCGTTGGATTGCGTGGCCTGTTCAATACGCTCGATCTGACGGCCAAGATCTGGCCGGAATCGGGATACGATGCCACCGATCTGATCGAGGATGTCGAGGATGCCCTCGAGGCGCATTTCGATCCGTTGGGATACGACGCTGCTGGTAATCGCTCGATCGAGCCCGGGCAGTCCATCTATCCGAATCATGTGCTGAAGATCATCCAGGCTGTCGCCGGCGTCGATCGCGCACAGATCGTATCACCTACGACCGCAACGACTGTCGAATCGAATAAACTCCCGGCACTCGGAACCGTCACGATCACGGAGGGCGAATGAGCACTCTGAAGGCTATTCAAACTCCGACGATCGGGCCGCAGCTATACCAGCTCCTGCCGCGTCGTTACCGGACGAATGATCACTCTCCCCTGCTCTGCACCGGAGAGACGCAGCGATTGAAGTTCACGCAGAGGTTCTTTCGGGTGTTCGGTGATACGTATGATTCGATTCGAAACCGATATGGGGAGCTCCTCAACTGGCACAACCCCTACCGCGCGCCTGCGGAGGTCCTCGAGTATCTGGCCGCCAACTACGGCTGGCCATTGGATACATCCATCGATGAGGATTTCCAGAGAATCCTGATCAACAACCTGCACCTGATCTATTCGCTCGCAGGCACGGAACGAGGCATCAGGATCGTTCTGTACGCACACTTGGGCATCTCACCCCGAATCATCCGATCGAACGGCCCAGACACAGCCAGGGCGGTTCTCAGCATGGTCTTGGCTGCCGACAGCACCAACGAGTATCTCGACGTCACCAGTGGCGCAGGGACGCTTCTCCTGGGCGACATCATCACCGTCACCGATGGCTGGCAGACCTGCGAGACAACGGTCGTCCAGATGGTCATCAACCGGATCTTCATCTCTGGCCTCTCACACACCATCCGGAAGGGTGGACGGGTAATCCTCGGACCAATTAATCCGCACGGGAAAGCGACCGTTGGCGGGTCATATCTGTTCCGATCGGACTCGACGCTCTCGGATCTGAACGGACGCACCGGTGATTCCAGCATGCGGTCAATCAACGATGCAGACCGCGCACTCCGGATGACACTCATCTTCCAGTGGCCCCACTTGCTCTCTCCGGAACAATTCGCACTGGCCACTTATCTCATCGAATACATGATTCCTGCTCGGGATCATTACGCATTCATATACGAATCTTTCACTGCCGGTAGAGCGGTCAGCGATCTGTCTCGCGCAGACACGCGCGCTCGCACCGCGTCATAGGAGGGGTCATGGGAAACATCAGGACCGAACGACGACAACAATACAT
>CAYYMM010000192.1:0-4915 GCA_964472395.1 uncultured bacterium
GTTCAAGATGGCGGGCGCGCCGGCCTCAATACTCCCCCGGGCTGACCTTCTGCCCCTTCCGGAGAACCCGGTCGCTCTCGATGATGACTGCCGGGATAGCTCCGTCCTGGATCTTCGCGTTCATCCGTTTCAGTGCCAATTCAGCAGCCTGAAAGGTCTTGTGCCTGGAGATCACGACTCCGGATTTGTCTCGCTGGGATTTGTTGATCAGGTAGAAACGCTTCATGTAACCCTCCTCGGTGACTGTTTGTGGAAACAGCATCTTCAAGAGAGATAACCGCTAATTAGAGGTTATGTCAAGGGTTTTTTATGCGCGCTCTGGACCGTATCGCGGTTTTCCTGTTCTCACTACGAAGGATATCAATAAGGCGTTCAAGTTCTTTCTGTGAAGCTTCCGCACAAAGAATCTTTAGTAAATTCAACAGAGCAATCCCGGCCCCCGTGGATGGCTTTTTAACACCATACATCAGACTATCGACTGTCTTCGGCGTGACCCGCATGATCTCGGCCATCACCGCAACCCCGCCAAACTTCTTCACGAGCTTCTTGATTTCTCCCGGTGTCCAGTCCATGGGGAAGACTATCGCACCGGCCAGCCCGTGACGTCAATCGGAAATTTTGTGTATCCGGTAGAGTAGCTTCAGGATGATCTTGGTCTGCAGACCGGGTTCTTTGAACGAGAACAAATTCCGGGCGGTGGCATCCGAGACCCCGAGCTCCTTGGCGAGGGCTGCAGCCGCCCCGTGGGGGACACGAGCGCCTGGCTTATAGTGCAGCTCCTTCCCGAGCAGTTTGAACGCCAGTTTCCTGATCTTCTCGGTTTCCGGTGAGTGTTCCATGTGCGCCTTCCTTCTCCACGACGAAAACCGGGCTCGCGCCCGGCGTCGATTGAGTGTTTATCATCCATGCAGCAATCTGAGCAAGTCGCTGACCATCTGGTTGATCTGCGGATTCTGATCCATCTCGGCTAGTTTCTTTCCAACTTCGCGGATCGCCTTCGCAGTGTATTTCGTCGTCGCTTCTTCCGTCTGGGTCCAGATCGCGCTCGGGATCTCGTCCCTTACGATCGTGTCGAGTCTGCTCGCAGTGCTGTGTGCGCTCTCTGGTTTGCCCTGCTTGATGTAATCCCTGACCATTCGAAGGTCTTCCCGATCCTGTTCGGTGAGATGCGCTGCTTCTGTCCAGTCTGCATGCTTCGCTTCCATCCGCCTTGCTTTCCTCGCTTTGGTTAATGCTCTGAACATCGTATCTGTGTTTTTGAATGTTCCTCTTCTCATCTTGGCCTCCTTGGTGTTGTGGGCTTCGTTGCCCAACACCCATGAATATAATCCCAAAGAGATAGTAAGGCAAGTTAAAACATTGATAAATAACGCATTTTGACGGGATGCCTCGCGCGTAAACGGAGAAAAACCAGGCCCTTTCGGAACCTGGTGGATCGAGCAGATCCGTTTCTACTGATCGAGTTGTTCGAGTTCCGTTTCGATGTCGCTGGCCTCGAACCCGGTCAGTTGGCTGAGGATGTTTTTCAGGCCTTCCTTCGCGCTGCCAAGGTCGCCCGCGTAGCCCCAGTTCTTCGGGTCTTTTTTTGCGCGTGCCTCGTGCGCCTCAAGTTCGTCTTCCAGCCATCCCATCAGCGTGGCGATGTGTTTGCGGTTCTGCTGGTATTTCTCAGCTGCTGTCAATCATGCGATCTTGCTCTTCGTCGTGAATGTTCTCATGTTCTTGTTCCTTTCCGGCATCCCTGCCTGTTGTCTAATATATAATCCCGTGGTGTTATTTAATCAAGCTAAATGATTGAAAATAAAGAAGATGCCTCGCATCTAATGCGCCTTGCGCTGTGGATTCGCGGGGTGGAAAATCGGCCGGTTTGCCCGCCGGCCTCGGGATGGTGCCCTATTCCTCTTCGTCGGCGAATTCGTCCTTGTAGCTTCCGATCCGTTGCAGTTCGTCCGCTGCGTCCATCATGCTCATGGCTAGCTCGCCCTCAACCGCGTCCTTGATGTGCGCGTGCCAGTAGGCTCTCGCCCTGGCTTCGAATCCGCCTGCTGAGCGGTAGACTTCCATTGCCTGATCCACCAGGTCGCTGATCTGCTGCGCGATCTCTCTGAGTTCCTCGGCTGCTTCGATTCTCTGTTCTTCTGTTACCTGCGTTCTCATCTTGGTTTCTCCTTTCGGCGCCTCCGCCTTACAGTCATCAATATAACTCTGGGGTGATGAAAAGACAAGGTAAGTTGTTGAATTAAAAGGATGAGCCTCGCATAATCAGGACTTAACACACCGGGCGGCCTGTTAAGTTTTTCTCCAATGTCGGCAATGTCGGCAATGTCGGCACGCCGAGGTTGCCAAGATAACGGATGAGTTGTCCGATTTCCCCGGACGACTGAACTGTTCGAGTATTTCAAACAGTTGAAAAAGCAACAGCCCCAAGGGGGTTGGGGCTGTTTTGACAGTGGAGTAAGGCGCGATTGCTTCGCAATGGTTTGTGCGCCTCGAATCAAAATGTAGAATCTTGACTACATTATGTCAATCCGAAACGTGATCCCACATCGAATCGGGACTCGCGGCTTCCGGAAGAGTCCCGAACTCGTATCCAATCACTTTGAAGTAAGACCACGCGGCCACCCATGAGCAGATCGGATATCGGTCCATCCTGCAGAGACGCCGGAGAACGAACCGATCACCGAGGATCCAGTCGCCGAGGTGTGCGAGAATCTTGGCGTATCCGTATCGGCGCCCGACATAGGACATGGCGGTCTGAGCGATCGCGAGGCGCTGGTCGTCGGTGATGCCTTCGAGACGGTAAACCGCAAAGGCCTCGGTTGGATCGAACGGTCGTTTGATGGTCGTGTGGAGGGACTCGATCAGTTCGCCATCTGAGGCGATGATGCCGACATGGTTCACCTGAGTCCTTGGTTCACCGATCGACCTGGTGAAGATCCGGATCGCCCTCGGCAGGAATCCGGATCCACGGAAGAACACCAGGTCAGCTGGTAAATAGGGACCGTTCCCAGGCTCTACGTTTTGCCAGGCCATCGAGTTCACTATGTCGGCCGTGTCCGATCAGGTGCGACCGAGTTGTTCAGGATAGAAACAAGTTGCTCTGAAATTTTGTGTCGTTCCTGCATTTTTCTGAAATCCGGATTGACGCCACTTCGCCTGCGTGCTGCCGCTGTGCAATCGATAAGGTATTCAATCAGGTCAAATATATTCATTCCATCGATGCCGTTATCAAAATGCTCTGGATGGTGTGAATTGGCTTTATAGTGATGTTTTATTCCATCAGATTGGCAAACAGCCAAATACTCAGGAGTTCCGTATTTCATTTCTCGAATCAAAGTCAACGCTTCGATTTCTGGTGATTCATATTTTGATCGATCATGTTCATGCAGCCTTTTAATCAGAATTTCAATAAATTCAGAACCAAGTTTGATAACATCGTCACGGTGTTGATCGATTTCATGTTTTATTTGACTATTATTCATTGTGTGTCTCCTTATGTCTTTCCTTCAAACATGTTTCTTTCCCATGCTCTACGTTTCGCAAGACCATCGAGTTTCTTTCCGGAAGCATAGACCCACCTTTCGAACTGCAAAGCTGCCTCTGCGAATCGTCGCTCGTTGACGAGACGGAATAGGGTGGACTCCCGGGTCTGCCCGATCCCGAGATTAAAGACGAAATCGATCAGGGCAAGTTCCTGACCGTCCGTCAGCGGCACGTGGATCTCCCGGTGCATCTGCAGTGCTGCCTCGGCCAGATCTCGATCGAGAAGGACTTCGGCTTCCTCGATGGAGATCCGATCGAATTCTTCATCCTCCCGGATCCGGTGGCCGAACCCGATCGTCGCGTGTCCGCCCGGGCAGACATACGGAGTCGGCAGAAATCCCTCGAACTCCTTCACTTTGTCTTTAAATCCTGCGTTCATACCCACCTATAAAAAGCGCCGAGTTTCCCCGGCGCGTTTATCTCTGTCAGTTGATGATTACTTGCACATCCCAGCGTCCGCTTCGGAATGCCATCCGAAGGCTTCGCAGTCTTGATCTTCACCGATCACAGGTGTCTTCCCGTGCGGGAACTTCCAATCAAGAGTCTGGACATCTCCGGTCTCGATGCATGTGACTTCGATTGCGCCGGAATAATCGACGAGAAACGTGGCATTTTTTTCGGGTAGGTTGTGGCTTCGTTGGATATCCCACTCTCCAACCTGATGACCTTCAGACCACACTTCAATTCGCCAGGTCGGCCACCACGGCCCGACCGGCCAATCGGGCTGCAGGTATCGATGGTAGATACCAACTGCTTGATCTCCGGCATAGGCGCAGAAGAGCAACTGCTTATTGATTTTGTCTTTGTTCTCTTCCGTCATTTTCGGAATATCACGCACACAGACCTTTATCGTTTCAGGCGGTGTCGGTTCCGGAGTCGGTTTCGGTCCTGAAGGCGTTGGCTGCGGAATGGTAGGTTTCGGCTTGACCGGCCCCATCGTCGGTTTCGGAGTCGGTTTCTCGGGTGTTTTATCCGGCGGCTTCGTCGGTTCCCCTGGGCCGATGTATGGCGTTGGAGTCGGATCGGTCGGCGTTTCAGTGATGGTATAGGATTTCTGCGCAGATCCGGACGATACGCTCACCTCGGGAATATTGTCGAGGTCGCTTTTAATCGACACGTCCACTTCGGTCTTGTACTGCTTCGCCTCGCCGCCGGTCTGGACGAGGTCGTTGACCTTCATGTCACCCAGATCCGGTAATGACAGTTTCCCTCCCGCGCACCCGCTGAGAGCCAGCACTGCGATGCAGAACAGCGCCACCAGGAGCACGCTCACCGCGGCGAGTCGCATCGGACTTCCAATTATCTTCGAGATCATGTTTCCCTCCTGTTTTTCGACAGAACGTTGATGAAACTCTCACCGAACAGCCACCCG
>CAYYMM010000193.1:0-4755 GCA_964472395.1 uncultured bacterium
ACACGAGCGTCTCCGGCTGATGAATCTGGATTTTCCGGGCCAGATCACTGTCCGGACTGTCAGGGATCTGAATGCCGAACGCGAGTGTCGACACCATCAATCCCGCAAAAAAGGCAACCACACGTCTTGAAAACATAAAAAGCCCTCCTCAAAAGACCGTTGTCCATAATGCAATTTCCATTCCTGACATGGAAGCAGGTATTGCCACAATTGAAACATGTGTTTATTTTCAATATATTGGATTCCTCGGGTATCCGAAGACAATCGGATCAAACCCCTTCCCAGGAGATCCCAGGTGGCACGTTTCTTCGTGACAGTGATGCAAAATGATTCAGGCCGGAGTCTCGATCGCCTGCTCGAATCCCACATGTCGTTCTTCTCACTCCCCGACATCCGGCTCGCAATCGAGGACGGCGGTGTTTACATCAACAAACGACGCATCACGGATCCCCTCACCATCGTGAATGCGGCGGATGCGATCACGGTCTATTATTACGAATCGGCGCCGACCCGCCCGTCGGTCGCGATCAGCGATCTGATTCTGTTTGAAGACGACTGGATGCTCGCGATCGACAAACCCTCCGGGGTTGCATCGGAAATGACCCGGCAGGGCAAGCGACACACGCTCTCGGAGTTCGTCCACACGCATCTTCAAGGCCGATATTTCCGCGCCATTCATCGCCTCGACATGGGAACCTCGGGCGTCATTCTGTTCGGCAAAAAACCGCTCGCCACCCGGAATCTGATGATACAGTTTCAGAAACACGACATCAGGAAACAGTATCTCGCACGCGTTCTCGGAGCACCATCCCCGCCGGATGGAACGATCGAAACGCTGTTGGATCGCGATCCCTCTGACCCCCGGAAGATGAAATCATCCCCGACGGGTAAGACCGCGATCACCCGTTACCGAACGATTATCGACTCGAGTTCACCGCGATCCGCGTTGCTCGAAATCGATCTCCTGACAGGACGCATGCATCAGATCCGCGTTCATTTCAGCGAACGCGGCCATCCCGTTCTCGGCGACTGGCTCTATGGTCGTGCCGATTCAGCGCCGAGACTCATGCTGCATGCCCGGTCCATCCGGTTCACCCACCCGAAAACCGGACAGGCGATGACGATCGAAGCGCCGATTCCCGCATTGTTCCTGGGGAGCCTGCCAGACGCCTCCGACGACATCTCCGCACCGTGCGAAAGGAGTTTGAATGAAACCCGTTGATTGCGCCGATCTGTATTCGGACGGCAGGCACTACGACAGGATCACGAGCGGATTTCTGGATGATCTGCCGTTCTATCGGCGGAGAATCGAGGAGTTCGGCCAGCCGGTTCTCGAACTCGCATGCGGAACCGGACGTCTCACGATCCCGCTCCGGCAGAGCGGTGTCGATATCGACGGAATCGATGTTTCAACCGACATGCTGCATCTTGCCCGGCACAAGGCGCGCGAAGCGGGTGTTCGAGTCGCCCTGGGCGTCGGCGACGTGCGCCAGTTCATCCGGGATCGCCGGTATGCCGTCATTCTGTATCCGTTCAATGCGATTGCGCACATTCACACGGTCGACGATTTTCTGGCATGCATGGGCTGTGTCAAACGGCATCTCACACCCGGAGGCGTCCTGATCGTCGATATGTTCGTTCCGGATTTCCGGTACCTGATCCGGGATCCCAACGGCCGTTTTCCGGTCGCGTCCTACGAACATCCGGACGGCCTGGGGACGGTTCAGGTCACCGAAAACAACCACTACGATCCCAGCACGCAGATCAATCACATCGTCTGGTATACCCGTATCGGGAACCGCGCGGAAACGTCCGTCCGGAATAACATGAAACTCTACTATCCCCAGGAATTCGAAGCGTTGTTCCGTCTCGCAGGCTTTCGTATCATGCACCGGTACGGAAATTACGACGACTCACCCTTCAGTTCCGATTCGGAAAAACAACTTCTGATCGTGTCGCCGCAGCAGGATTGACCGCCTCGCGGAAATCCCGGCAAATCGCTGTCACACCGGCATCAGGTAGACCCGCGGCCGCTGTCCGATCTCACGCCCGATCCTGCGGATCAGGGGATCCGAATGCGTCGTCATCCTGTTGAGATACTTTTCGGCGTTTTTCTTCGTATTGTCGGCTGCCTTGATTTGCTGTTCATGGGTCAGGCATTCGGAGGCGGCCCGATACCGATGCGCGAGGAACATCCAGATCGCCGGCGCAAGCGGCGAATCGTCATGCGCCTTCAGATATGACTCGGCAGCCTGGGCCTCGGACAACGGGCCTTCGCTCATCCCCTCCCATTCATACAGCATCCCGGCCGCCCGGACAAAGGCCTGCACCTGAGAAACATCGACGGAATCCGGCGCGAGACCCCAGATGATCGAGACCCATCGATGTTCTTTTTCAGCTCGGGTTTCCAGCTCAAATGCCTGTTTCCCCGGCACGAACGTCGCTTGTACCGTTTTGAATCGGCGGATAAACGCTTCGATTCGTACACGCTCGATCTCGGGAAAGGACTCCATGCGGATCGAATCCACCGACTCCCAGCCGAAAATCACGTCAAACAGGCTCGATCCTGCATCGCAGGTCGAACCAACGGGCGGTTCCGCCGCTGTCGCCCCCCACATCCATCCGAGCATGACCAGGATCCATACATATGTCTTCATCCGCGCCTCCGTTTCGACTGCTGTCCATACCCCGCGAAACCGTAGCGATTATTCAGAAGCGTTGCAAGACAGGATGGATCGCTGCCGGTTGAACCCCATATCCTTTGTTCCTCCGGACACCTGACAGATTTCGCTGCGACGGCCTGGACATTCATGTATAATCCGAAAATATGTCGATGACCAAGATCCTTCATGATTACCTGCGATCGGGTTTCATCCTGTTGTTCCTGATGTTGACCCAGTATCCATCCTCTCGTGCTGCATTCTGGCGGAATGAGGATGGATTTCCCCCGGCATCCTGGGATCATCATGGAATTTGCGTCACTCCGGACGGTTATGCGACCGTCGGAGGGGAGGATGGTCGAATCCTGCAGTTCGACGGGTCAAAGTGGACGTACATCCCAACCTGGGGTTACGATTCCTTTAATGTCCTGGACGGGACATCGGCGTCGGATCTGTATTTTGGAGTTGGCAATACAGTAAGGCATTACGATGGATCGGCGTTCACAGAAAGCACTCTCGATACAGACAAAACCGCCAGGGCGATACAGATCGTATCTCCCACCCAGGGCTGGGTCCTGATGGGCGGTACAGAGATTTTCGAGTTTGACGGATCGAGGTGGGAAAAGAAACATGTGCTGGATACCTTTTACCGATCACTTTTCGGATTCAGCGAAAACGATCTCTTTGTCATCGGGGACGATGGATGTATCTCGCATTACGACGGAACGGAATGGCAGCGGATGACAAGCAACATAACGAAGGATTTGATGTGCAACGGATGGATATCGCCCATGGATTCAATCGAATCGAGGTTCTGCCGCAGATGATCTGGCCGGATATTTTTGGGGGGTTATCGGGCATCCTTCTGTATGGCGCGATGCTGACCGACGATCTCACCGCAATCCGCGGCGACTACGATCGGGTGACAATTTCGTATTCGAGATATTAGGGTTCAGTTTTCGGTTGTGTTTTGAATTCAACTGGAGGTTTTTCATGAGGGACCAAACCTGTCCGACGCGAAGTTCCCGAGGTGCTTTCATCACGGGACTTGCCCTGCTCACAACACTTCTCTTCACTTCCGGCCATCCCGCATCCGCCGGCTCGACTCCGCAGCAGATCGTGTTTCCCGGAGGCGCCGATCGCCTCCCAGTCTACGGATCCTGCCAGGGCACCCGCCATTTCATCTTCCGAGCCAACGCCGGACAGCGTCTCGAAGTCGAATTGAACGAAGACTCCGGTCAGCCGACGCTTTCCATCCGAACCCGCGCCGGCACTCCCATCCCCGGAGCGCAGAACATCCGCTCCTTTTCCGGCAATCTGCCCGAAACCGGCGAATACATCATCGAAGTGACCTGCCGAGACATCAAAGATGCCTCGACCACCTTCGAAATCAACGTCGCACTGCCCGCAGGAAAACCCATCGAGTCTCTGAAGGATGTGTCGGGTCAGTACGAAGGCGACATCGGCGCGGTCAAAGTCGAACACCACCCGGACGGAACGCTCCGGATCGCGCTCATCGCCTTCTACCACGATCACACCGGCGAATTGTGCCTCACGGTTCCGTTCAAAAGCAATCAGGCGCAGTATCGGAAGAACGGCTGTGAGATCGATTTCACGTTCACGACGGACGGCGTCACGGTCAACCAGATTTCTTCCGACGCGAGCTGCGGCTTCGGTCTCAATGTCACAGCCACTGGCGCATATCGAAAAATCTCGCCGAAACCCGCAGACATGTCCCAGTGCGATGGCATCCTCGATCAGTCGGTCCAGCCGAACACAAAATAACCGAACTCGCCCAGTATCATCGTCATCTCCTGGTTCAACACCGCGCCATACATTGTCGCGCTGTGGAAACTCCCGAATCCTTCCGGCCATACAAACGGTTCGATGATTTCAATGGCGGTCTCGCCGGGCGGATAGTCCCCATCGTAAAAATCGATTTCCTGTAAAAATTCAGGCCCGAAATAGAACTCACCCATGAGATCCAGAACCACGAACAACGGCAGACCCGACATCGTCTGATCCCCCGGCATACACACGAATGCATCAACCCGGCAGGTGTCCCCCGGATGATATATCTCGAGCGGCATCTCGA
>CAYYMM010000194.1:0-4743 GCA_964472395.1 uncultured bacterium
TTTCGTTCGGTTGAGGATGGATGCAGGCAGGTAATGCTTCATGGCCTTCCGGAGTACATATTTTTCCGTGGTGTCTTGAAGTTTCATATGGGAGGAGATCCGTGCGGCAGACTCGACGAGATGATGATCGAGCATGGGGAGACGGACTTCAAGGCTGTGAGCCATACTGACAGCATCCTGGTCCCTGACAAGAAGATTGGCCAGATCGGTTTTTATCTGCAGGTAAGATGTCTGAGCGATCGGGTCGAGGCCGTCACATCGCGGCGCGTAGAAGCTGATCTCATCGTTCTTCTCGATGGGATAATCAAGAATCTTGACGATGAAATCGGGATTGAAGATGAAGAAGAAGTCATCTCCCCGATAGAGCCTCCGATTCAGTCGATACATATGGTGGAAACCATCTCGCCCCCGCAACAGCGTTTCGATACGCCTTGTAATGGGAGAAAGTGTCAATTCCGAGCGGTTTTGGAGTAAAAAATCGAGCAATCGTCGGGCAACGGTTGGTGATATCAGCGAAAGATAGTTTTGAATTGAATTGATTTTCTGGAGTTCCTTGAACCATTCATATCCCGCAAAAACCTCATCTCCGCCGGTTCCCGACAATGCCACCGTCACACTTCGGGCTGCGCACTTCGATACAAGGTAGTACTGGATCGCGTCACCCGAGGGTTGATCCATCGCCCAGACCGCATCGACCAGGTGATGAAGAACGTCCGACCCGGTGATGATCTCTTCGTTATGGTCTGTTTTCAGATACTGCGCAACTCTCGATGCGAACGACGCGTCATCGAACCATTCGAATGATTTTTCACTCCCTGTGAAGCGGATACTGAACGTTCTGACGGGGATTTGCGATCGTGCAGCCATGATCGCGACGATCGCCGAAGAGTCGATCCCTCCGCTTAGAAAAGCGCCCAGCGGGACATCACTCATCAGGCGGACCTGGACGGCATCCTCGAGTTGCTTCCTGACGACATCGACAGCTTCTTCATCTGGAATCGGAGTGGTCTGGGCAGCCATGAAATCGATATCCCAGTACTCCCTCTGAACGACGCCGGCTGCCGAGACGGTGATGGAATGCCCCGGAAGCACGGCATTGATTTCACTGAAAATCGTCAATGGGCCTGGAATGGCGGGATATGATGTGAAGCGGACAATGGCAAGCTCATCGATGCGAGGTTGAATCTCGCCGGATGCAAGAATCGCCCGTATTTCCGATGCAAAAATAAACTTGCCGGGCGTTTTTGCATAATAAAGAGTCTTGATCCCGAGGCGATCTCGGGCAATTAGCAGTTTCTCTCGTCCGATGTCCCATATCGCAAAGGCGAACATTCCCCGCAGATGTCTCACACAGTCGTCACCATACTCTTCGAAAAGATGCACTATGACTTCGGAATCTCCATTCGTTGAAAAAACATGATGACGCTGCTGCAGCTGTTCCCTCAGATACTTGTAATTGTAAATTTCGCCATTGCAGATCAACACGATGGATCGATCTTCGTTGTAAATCGGTTGTTCGGAACCTTCAATGTCGATGATCCGGAGTCGACGCATGCCGAGCGTACAGTGTTCATCCTCGAAGAACCCATCGGAATCCGGTCCCCGATGCAACAGCGATGCGGTCATCCTCTCAACAGCTTTTCGGCCGTGTCTTCCACGGATTCCACTGATTCCGCACATGTCAAACCTCCGGAGTGTCAGCCTTGAGGCACCAGGCGAGAAAGGGCCAGACGGCGACGACGCCGAGAAAATTGGCATGAAGATAACGTGAAAAGAACAGGAAAATGAACAGAAGCAGTGATGCGCCTGTCGTGGAAGACGCGAGCGTCAAAGGGAGTTTCCGGACTGATCGGAAAAACAGGATCAGAAACAGTGCAGCGGTTGCAACCTGAATGACACCAAACGGGAATGAAGCGGACCCATCGGGAACGATCCGGAGGAACAAAAGCACGGTTGCAAACCCAAATCCATGAAAGCCTTGCATTGGGTAACTGGTCGGCAACCCACCCCCTGCATACTGAAAGGTGTCCTGCCAAAAACACCCTGGGTCCATCGCCAAGAACGGAAGAACGAATCCCGTAAAAACGACAAGGCCGGTTAACAAAGCGCGTTGGTGATGGAGGAGCATGGGCAGAATCCTGAACGGTTCTGGCTTGGGCAGATGCAGTATGAAAAACGGTACGAAAAACCAGGCGAACTGTTTAATCGCACAGGCGACACCAAGACATGCGAAAGCGCGGACCGTCATCTCGCGATTCAAACAAAGCACTGTTGTCATGAGCAGAGCCATGAGGATGACGTCATTGGAACCCAGGATGAAAAACCGGCTGAAGAAAGGATTGAGAACGGCGACGATCACGACAGCACGTGCCAAGTCCCGACGACGCAAGATACCGAAGACCACATAGACCATGACAACGAGTGCAATCATGTGAATCATTCGCTGATCATAGGACAGGTTCAGCAGACGGAAACAGGCATAGACCGGCAGAGATGTCAGAAATGCCCCGGGCATATACGGAAGGTGATAGACGATGTTGTTACGGAATCCCCGCCATCCATCCAGAGGTGTCCCAGTGAAGTCTTCACTGTATGGATTCCGACCCTCCAGTACCATCCTCATCGATTCCTCGATTTGCAGTACTCCTCCGTCATGAGCGAGATCGTGCGAGCCGGTCAGAACGCGATGTGTCATGAAAAGAAAGGTCGGGAGCAATACATGCAGGAAGATGAGAACACCCAGAAGCGAATTCTTGAGGAACTCTGTTCGGCCTCGCACGAAATCCAACAGGAGATACAGGATGCAGATAAAGATCGAGACCGTTCTGAGCAGAAGTCGAAATGGTGCGAGTTCCTGGCCAAGGATTACGAGTGGATGCGGGGTTCCACCGGGGATCATGAATGGTCTCAGAAAGGGAACCGTTTCAAGAAAATGGGCATGTTCCAGTTGATCAAATGCGTATGGGAGAGTCAGATCGAGACTGATCATAACGAGAATCATGAGCAGAACGGAATCGAATGCGACCGTCCCGTGGCTCATGTCGAGCAATCCTGTTTTTTCCCCTTTCATTTTTTGCACGTTCATGTCAAATAGAAGCTAGCAGAAGTGGAGCAAGGCGACAATAAAGAACACTGGGACGAATTGTCGTTAAGGAGTATTCGTGAACTCTCGGATGATATTCGGAATCGAACGAGACCGCTTGGTGTGGATGTTGGAACGATCCATCCGCGGATGCCTGGTTGCATACATCTTCATCGTATCAATCCCTCATACCGCAGCCCTTCAATCCATTCTGTTCGCTGCCGCTCTGCTGGGGCTTCTGATCAAATGGTTTCTGACACACCGTATTCCATTCAGCAGAACTCCACTCGATATCCCGATTCTTCTGTTGACCATGGTCATCATCTACAAATCGGTAGCTTCAGTTGATCCGGTCTATTCGCGATCCGTCCTGTTCAAGGAACACATCCCGCAGATCTTTGTTTTTTACTTGATTGCATCGGTGATGAATACCCCGAGATACGTTCAGAGAATTATCCTCTGCTTACTCATCTCGGTTGCTCTCGTTGCAGGCATCGGTCTGTACGGATATTACCAGGGTTCAATGATCAAGGCTGAACGCGCCACATCGTATTTCGGTAATTTCGGGAGAGCGGCATTCTACACATCAATGATCATCCCCATGGCCCTCGCTCAGTCTCTGTGCAACAAACACGGCTGGCGGTTATGGGTTTATAGCGGTGTCACCATACTGTGCCTTCTATTCATGATTACCACTCTTTCCCGTGGCGCATGGATCAGCACTCTGTTTGCCATAATTCTTTTGTCAGTCATCAAGAGCCGCAAACTGCTCATCTTCGTCTTTCTGGTTATCCTGGCGATGCCGTGGATTCTGCCACACGAGTACATCGAGCGGGGTTTGAGTCTGACGCGGGTGGACGAGCTTACGGGAAACGAGCAATTCGGCGATCGCTTCTGGCTTTGGCGCAGTGCGATCGAGATGATCCGTGACAATCCCCTTGACGGTGCGGGATACGGGAATCGGGTGTTCTCAAAAATATACCCGTATTACATCGATTCAAGGTCTTCAGGACTGATTTTTGAAAATGCGCACAATTTGTATCTCCAGATGGCTATTGAAATCGGGTTGCCGGGACTCGGTCTGTTTCTATTCATCATCACATCGGTTCTGATTCGTGTGGCGCGAAAGATCAAATCACATCTGGATACGGCGATCGAGAAGCAGATCCTGGGCATTGCCGGAAGCCTGGCGGTATTTGTTATATTCAGTATGTCGACCTACCGATATGAGAACGAAATCGGACTGCTTTTTTGGATCCTGGTCGCCTCAGCAGTCAATATGACTCGACCCGAGAGCGTGTCCGAGACTCCGGTCGCGACCGCTCCCTGACCACGGACAGCTCAATGGAACCCATCCTGTGCCTGATGTGTATTTATGGTCGGATCAGGTGGTGGGGAAGTCGCAACCTGTCGAACCGAAATCAACTTCACTCAAAGGAGTCAGTATGAATCGGACACGAGTAATCAGAATAGTGTTTCTCGCGCTTGCAGTCCTGGCCGTCGGGACGTTCTTCACGATGCACAGCAGCGCATGGTTTGGAAGCGACGATAAAAAACCTCAAGATTCTCAAACTTCCACTCAGGCGGAGCAACCCGAAAAGGCTCCGGTTCCTCCTGCGAATGCGATCGATCAACCGTTCACTTTCGGAACATTTCGCCAG
>CAYYMM010000195.1:0-4682 GCA_964472395.1 uncultured bacterium
CATACGAGATGAGTAGAGGTGACTGGAGTTCAGACGTGTGCTCTTCCGATCTGTATAATCATATTCCCCCCGCACGACCGCCTCTGCAGGAGACTGAGCAAGCACTTCTTCCGGAAGAGCTGTCGCATGAGGCCCGGAGAGCACCATTTTCACGTTCGGCATGCATGCGTGAATCTTCCGTGTAAAATCCAAATCCACATCGATCGATGGTGTGGATGTATCGATTACAATCATGTCCGGACTGAATGAACGGATTTCTCCGAGCGATTGCTCAGAGGTCAACCCAAGAGCAATGGCATCGAGCATTCTGGCATCGATTCTCTCGCGCTTGAGAAGTGCAGTGGCATAGGCCATTGCAAACGGAAATGGAAAGTAAGCGATGGTTTTCCGTCGAGGTCTCACATGCGCCCAGCGAGCACCGCTCCGGACGCTATAACGCGTCGAATCGTTGATCCATGGTGCATTGACGAGCATGATTTTCATACATGAATAACCCGATGCTTCGCAAAGAAGCGGATCATGTTGATGAAATGAATCACGGTCATCCGATTCATGATGTTTCTAGCACTTTCCCGATCATACAAATGGATGATCTTAAAGTCCGGGACAAAGCGGATCCTCCAACCAGCCTTTTGGATTCTGTAACACCAGTCAATGTCTTCGTAATAAAGCGGATCGAACGCTGTGTCCAGCAAACCGATCTGATCGATCACCTCACGTCGCACCATCAGAAATGCCCCGATCAACCAGTCGACATCCCGCGCATCGTTTCGATCCCAATCTGACATTAGATATCGAGCCATTAATCTCGAAGCGGGAAACAGGCGATCATACCCAATCCATCTGAGAAAGACCGCAGAAAGCGTGGGGAAACTACGCGCACTGAACTGTGTTGATCCATCCGGATTGACCAGTTTGCACGCTGCCGCTCCAACATCCCGATGAGCATCGAGATAGGCGACCATTCCCGGAAGAGTATCGGGATCAAGGATGGTGTCCGGATTGAGTAGGAGCACATAACGGCCTCGAGATTTGGACAACGCTATATTGTTGTTCGTCGCGAAACCCGTCTTTCGTTCGTTCCGTATCAGGACGATCTCCGGGTGTTGAGATACAACCATGGCCGTGTTATCCGTGGAGGCGTTATCCACGATGAAGTATTCGATAACAAGTCCCCCTTTTCCTTTTAGGACGGATTGAATCGAATCGACAATCTGGTGACCTTCATTTGTCGAGATGGTCACGATTGATAGATCGATCTGAGACATATGATGCTCGATCACTCCTCCTGTACGTATCCAATGGTGCTTCCGATGTCAGAGACTCCAAGAAATCATTACGACAACAACGTCGTCATTCCTGCCGCGCTTACAGACGATCCAGTCATCGTCGATGTGGAACGTGACGGTTCTGATAGCAGTATACAGATCTCACCTCCGATGGTTAAGGATTAGTTTCTATGTAATATCGTGCGACAAGCCTCATAAACTTTTTCAACAGAGATCGATTGCATACATTCGAACGTGTTTCGATGGTGACAGCGTGACTCATCGCATCGTTCTTTCACTACACAGGTTCCTTCGACCACGATATTGGAAACCCCGACGGGTCCGGTTTCGGCCGCACACGACGGTCCGAATAGCGCGACAACCGGGCAACCCACAGCGGCTGCAACGTGCATCGGAGCGGAATCGTGACAGACGAGTAGTATAGCCTGCTCGCATAAACATGCGAATTCGCGTATCGACAGAGGCCGAGATGTTCCACGCACACCCGGAGATACACTACGAATCTCTTCAACAAGCGACTCCTCCCCCGGACCTCCCACAACCCAAACAGGACCGACTCCGGCCCGAACGAGGCGAACGACAAGATCACGAAATCGCTCGACCGGCCAACGTTTGGCAGGCAAGCGACTACCGGGATGAACAACAATGGGGGGTACAGAGAGCTCTGGAAAAAGTGCTCGAATCCCTGTGCGTTCCTCGTCACCAAGATGGAGACGTGGCATCGCAGATACTGCGGGAATTCCTACAGCGCGGAGTAGATCGAGATGATACTCGACCTTGTGCGTCAATCCACTCCATTCGACCGGATGTGTCAGCAGAGATCCGCCTCCACCGCTCACGTAGCTTAGTCTTCTTATAATCCCTGGTCGCCAAAGCAGGTGAAAGATGTTCCTGATATCACCTCTGAAATCGATCCCGAGATCGTAGGCCTTTTTCTGTATCACCGGGATGATACAGGCAACCGAATCGCGTGAGTTGGGATAGAACCAGGGCGCATCGAACGGAATTACATTCCGGATTATGGGATTGTTGTCGAAAAGGGATGCTGCGGATCGGGATGTGATGAAGTCGATCTGGGCGTGCGGAAAAGCGACGCGCAACGCTTGGAGCACCGGCAGAGTCATTACGACATCGCCCAGATAGGCCAGACGGATGCACAGGATACGCCGGATCGCAGCTTTATCCTGGTCGATTGGAGTGGTATGATCAGTCGGGAAATCGAGAAATTTATGAACTGAATTCAATAAAACATCGACCAGGCGCACCAAAGTTCGCTTTCGGATATTGACTATCTTGTATCGAGCACCCGATCGGTACTTCATTCGCGATGTCCGCTTACAATCGTCCCGACTTCATTTCGTGCCGAGTAGATATCGAAACCCATCGAAAAGCCTCGAATCTTACTCGGAAATTCCTCGTGATTAAGCCGCAAATAACGGTCGTTCAAACCTCTCCGGATCGCCACGAGTTGATCCATGAGTTGAGGATTCATCTGGTATACAAAAAACAATCGATGACCTTGTGGAAAAAAGGTTTCGAGAATTCGGACAATGTCATCTGAATTCTGGCCGGTCAGATACAGAACATCGTTTCGATGCGTGTAATACCGGTAGGCAAGGAGATCTCCGACAATCGGTAGTGGGTTGGGAAGAAATGCGGGTAATACCGCCACGCAATCCCCCGAAATCGATTCGGAGTCAATCCTCGCAGCGATCTCACGAACCCTCGGTTTAACATATGAATCGCTATAGTTCAGCCGAATGAGCACAACCAAATGGACCACTATGATACCCAGCAATAGAAGATCACGAGGCGGCCTTCTGAATCGGTTTATCCCCATGGCAGTCATGACGATGAATGAACTGTGAAACAGGATGAATGGGTGAGGTTTGTACATGTTCACCCCACTCATACTTGCTCCGAACACCAACCCGATCGGAAATAGGATTGCCAACGGCAACACCCACTGAACGTCTTTTAGAGAAAAAAACGCTCGCAACAGGAGAAATAGGAAAAACAGGGCTGATGATGAAACAAGAATTGGGTGATCCTGAATGAATGCCTCGTTGCCGAAAGAAGAAAACTTCAAAAATATGAAAATGAGGCTTGTAATCGGGTGGAAGTAACTCGGGAAACCTCCCGGATGATTCGCTTGAGTGAAATCAAGCCACAGTGTCGGGATCCAGGGACTGAAAACGAGCAGAGGAAGGCAGAAGATCAGGAACAGATCAAACGGCTTAGCTCTGAGAGACGAATCGCGTAACCACAGAGCGGTTGTCATGACCGCAAATGACCCGAGCAACAGAAAACCGTAGTATTGGGTCATCAGAAGAGCCGAGAGGGACAAGCAAGCGATCCAGGCATAGCGTTGCACTCTCGTTTGTAGATAACCAACGAAGCCGGTTAACGCGAATGCGCTCAGAGCAGATGCCATCGAATACATCCTGATTTCCTGAGAGTACCAGATCTGGAATGGGTTGCATGCCATGATCAGACCCGAACAGAGGGCGGTAGTCGAGTCTGAAATCCGCCAAGCGAGGAGCATTGTTCCAATGACGGCGAGAATTCCCCAGATCGTCGAAAATGATCGAAAGGAACTGACCGATGTTCCCTGGATGTTCTGCCATGCATGCAGCAGAAGGAAATAAAGCGGAGGCGCGACATCGACGTCCGGTCGATTGGCCGACATGAGAGCTTCGAGGATGTGATCCGATGATTCCTGGGTTAGGTAGACCATGCATGCTTCGTCGCCCCATATTGAGTTTCCTTCAATCGAATAGAAGCGCAGAAGCGCGGACAGCAGAATGACCAGTCCGGCCAGCACCCAGGTAAACTGCTTCACGAATCGGACTCTGAATTGTAATACTTGGCTCGAATTTTCATCGATTCATCTGAATAGAGATAGTTACGCAGAAGGATCCGATCCTGATCCTGCATCGATAGGAATTGGATCGCAAATCCACGTTCATCATGGCGAATCACTCTGCATAATATGTCAATATCGCGCGGCATCAGTCGGATGGAAACGGACATGTTGAGTTCACGTCCGATCGCAAGCTTTCGGCCTGCGACCAGAAATGCTCCACTTTCACTGATATCCTCGACGTAGTAAATCGGGGTCGTATCTGGTGGAACGACTTTGATGTAGGCCAAGACATCCGTGCGGGGAGCTGATCGTCTCTCGAGCATGCTTTGGTAACGGAAATTCGCGTCGTTCATGCTCAAACCCTACTAAACCGGAATGGACAATTCAAGAAGTTATGCGCCTTTTGGAGTCCGGGATTCATTGCAGAAAATCTGGAAAACTGATAAAAGAGTCGACGTTGGAGTGAATGATGAACAGCAATGTTATCGGCCAGTATCAGTTATTAGAGAAGATCGATCAGGGCGGCA
>CAYYMM010000196.1:0-4652 GCA_964472395.1 uncultured bacterium
ATGTGTCCCAGGTCAAAGTCTCTCTCGCTGAATTCAAGATCACCGACGATGTATCAAGGGACTTCTCCGTTACGATCAGTCCCTTTGAGCCGGAACCTGGGAAGATCATCACGCGCATCGATGGTGAGATTGCATCGATCGAACAGGAAGAATCCCTTCAAGGATACTCAAAGGAAGAACGGCACAACGAGGGCATGCTTCGCAGGATCGCCATGACCTGCAAGGCACCGGAGCATCCAGACTTCACTCTCGCACTCGGCCATGTCTTCAAACTCCCGGCACCGAGTCGGAAGAAGATTACAGCAGCCATCATCTCGAAACAGGTTCTCGATCTGACAATCCGTGGAAACTGTAATCAGTGTCCGCTGCCTGCAGAGGGGGTGCTGAACATCGTGGATTTTTTATGACACTCATACCCGACGAGAACAGCTATTGGCAGTTCGTCGGGTTCATGGGTCGATACGGTCGATTCAGTATGAGTGATTCGGGTTCGATCCCGATCAACCGTTGGGATCAGGCGATCGATGGTATCGCGCACTGGGTGAAGAAGGAGCACAAGAAGTAATGTTCGGAATGGCTGGCCAACATAAGAACTTCGGGATGGGTGTTATTCTCGACATGAAAAATAACACCCACAGTTCCATTCAGACCGCCATCAAAGACTTCGAAAAGCTCCACGGTGTCGCTTCTGACCTGGACAAGAAAATGCTCATCGCCCGGGCCAATTGGAATCGTGGAATGGATCTGATGGCTGCTTCGACTCGAAACTTCATAAAGACAGGAGTTATCGTTGGCGGCATCGGTTTTTTAGGAAGTCTCGGCAAAGACACCGAGCAGACAATGGCAGATCTCCGATCACTAAAAGTCGGTGCCACTGATTTGGTCAAGATCCAAGCCGACATGCATAAAATCCTGATCACCGACAGAATGCCCGTCCCGAAAAAAGAAGCGATGGATGCGCTTAAAGATCTGAAGTCTGCAGAAGTCGCCGTCCAAGATCTGACATCGGCATTCAAGACTTCCGGAACAGTTGCGATCGCTGCAATGGGAACAGTCCCTCAAGCTCTGGACGCCTATACGAAATCGTATCTTCTCTACTTCAACAACATGGAAGGCACTATCGAGCAGAAGAACCAGAGGTTTGCGGACACATTTGTCAGCGCGGTGAACGTGTACAAGACTTGGCTTCCTGAGCTCTCCTTCCAATTCGGAAAAGTCGCCACACAAGCGAGCATGATGGGAATGAAGTTTGAGGATACGGTTTCTGCAGTCGGAACCCTGCTCCATGCAGGACTTGGTGAAGAAGCTGGCACATCGTTGAGCAGAGCGCTTCTGAACATCGGGAATGCCGAAGAAGAACTCGGCCTGAAGTTCACGACTTCACGCGGGAAAATGCTGCCGCTCTTGCAGATCATCGACAAATTGAAAAAGAAGTTCGGAAAAGACCTCAGCGTCAAAGAGATGGAGCAACTGACAAAAGCGTTCGATGTTTACGGAGCGAAGTCTATCCGGGTGTTGATGTCGCTCAGAGATAGTTACGACCAAGGAATAAAAGCTTCCAAGGAGATGGGGATAGCCCAGAAGACGGCAGAGATCAGAACCGACACTTTAAACTACAACTTCATCAGATTAAAAAACTCCGTGACTGAATTGGGAGAGGCGTTCAGTGCGAACTCGGGGATCAAGGATACCGTCAATTCCATGACGGATCTGATCAACTCACTCTCTGAACTGATCCGAAAACATCCCATGATCGCGAAAACATTTTTCAAGTTGGCAGAAGGCCTCGCTGTCTACTATGGAGCGAAGACGGTTGCTTCCGGTATTGGCGGGATCTGGAAAACCGGTTCGGCCATCGCAGGTGGAGCTGCCTCAGCATACGGTCGAGTTCGCTCTGGAACTTGGAATCCTTTGAAATGGTTCTCGAAATCGACAGGAACTGCATCAGAAGCAACCGCGACTGCAGGAAAGTCAATCGCTAACCCAGCTGTTGATGTTGCTGAAAAGGTCGCTGCAGAATCAGTTAAATCAGCCGCGAAAGCAGTCCCAGAAGTGGCTGACGAGTTCAGTCATCTCCCTTCTTTATTCCGTCCAGCCCAGGCTGTTGAGGCTGCTGCTTCAAAAATGACGCTCTTGGCGAGAACTCTTCCGTTTCTCAGAACGGCTGGTACTGCTGGCACCTATTTCGAGTTGGCAAACCATGCATATCAGGGGACCAAAACAATGATCCGATTAAGCCGAGATTGGAGATCTTTGGGAGGGATTCATAGCGAAGACTGGAGAACCGCAGATCAATACTCAGCATTGGGAATCGATCGGAATCTCGTATCCCGGAGAGATATTGGCCAGGGCGCAGAGTCGATCGGACCGAGAAATGGACATTGGTTTGATCGACTTATGGACTGGTTATACATCGGAAACCAAATCACGGATCTTCTCGATTACGCCACGGGATACCAAGATAACCGCACGATCGAAATCATCATCCAAGGTTACGACAAAGATAAGTTGGATCTTGCTAACGAAGTTAAAGAAAAGATCGAACGTGAACGCGATGTCGCCTACATGAGACGAGGTGCATCGTCGAGGTTTAACGTGAATTATGCCAGATAAAGTCACAAAAGGCAGACTCGGGGAGGTCGAGTTTCAGTTCAATCCGGTAACGACCGAAACTGCATCGGTGAACTACACGCCCATCAGCATCAAGAACCGGGAAACTGAATTGCTGGATTACAGAAATGGATCCGGTCTGTCCCAAGATCTCCGAATAAAACTTGACGACAATTACGCGCAGTCATCTGGCTACACTGAAGATGCGATTCAGAAACTTGATTCGTATCGCCGAAAGGCAGCGAACGACGCTCCACCTGTTGTTTTGTTCCAGTTCGGATCATCGGTCTATTGGGTGGTGATTACCAAGATCGAGAATGCTGCGAACATCAGAAACGGATCCGGGCAGATCATTCAGGCTGAACTCGTCATCGGTATCCGTGAGTTCGTTTCGGAGGAGTTCCATCGAACTCGGCGAGAACAGAAGGGTCGCCAGTATTTCATGGTGTCCCAGGGCGATAATGCGACATTCCGGAGCATTGCCGAGAAGGCTTATGGCAATGCGAATCTCTGGAAAGCGATCGCCGATACGAATCCGAATGTCCTGATTCGGATGATGGGACCGATTATCCCGGCTGGATCTCGAATCGAGATTCCGTCCTGGGCGATTGCCAAGACATATCTGAACACGCCGCAGATCGGTCTGGTGGCCTATGATTAAGCCGCAGTTTCCATCCGGATACACGGTGTGGATCGACGGCGTCGAGGTGCCGAAGGATGACGTTCTGGATGTTGAGTTTGAGGATTGTCTCGACATCCTCGACAAGCTTGCGGTTACAATCCGGAACGATCGGATGAAGTACACGAAAGAGCACAACAGGCTTCGTGGCGCATCGATCCGAGTTCAAGCCGGGTGGATTGGAAAGGAATGGGCAAGCATCTTCACTGGGAAGATTTTCCGGTCACGACCGAAGTTTGCAGATGAATTCACGATCGAGATTGCAGCCACTCCCATTTCGATTACCGATGGATGGCATGAAGAGAAGACTGCAGAACATGAAGGCGAAACGATTTCTGAGATCATCAAGAATATTGTTCAGAATTCGTCTCATCCGCGTCTTGGATTTATTGAGGAAGTCAGCAAGAGAACGCGCTTATCAAAGCCACTGATCCAGGATAGGGAAACGGACTGGGAGTTTTGCCAACGAATCGCACGGTTGGCAGGCGGCAAAGAATTCACCATCAAGAACGGCGTCGCGATTCTGAGAGATTCAAAACCGACAGGCTCACCCACCGTCGTCTTTGAGTATGGAGTGAATGTCCTGAGCCTTGAGGCAATCGAGTCCGATCTTGATCTTGCATCCCAATCTGGCGTTGCACACGAACCAGATGAAAACAGTGTGGTTGTCGAATCCTCCCAGGTCAAGATTCTCGATCTAATGATCCGAGATGAATACAAGGCGTTCAGTATTGATCGAATCAACGATACCGGCTCGCCACCGAATTATGTCGAGTTTAAACCAGATGCCGACTCTGAACTGGCCGAGATTGAGGCTGCCGGAATCGGGAAAGAATCAGCATCCGGAGAAATCAAGTTAAGCATCAAGGCTATCGGAACGATCCGAGCAGTCGCAGGTAAAACATGCATCGTCAAAGGATATGGCTATCTCGACGGCAAGTATTACATGCGCAGAGTCGTGCATCGATTCAAGAGTGATTATCAGATTGCGGTAGAAGTATCGAACAAACAAACAGCATCATCTGGTGAACAACCGGAAACAGAAGAAACCGAATGATGGATGAACGTCTATTCTCCCGCTTGCGCGCTCTCGAATTGCTGAAGAAGTCCCGATTCGGCATCGTCACCGAGATCGATCGAACCGGGAACGCAGAATGGAACACGAAGCGGTGGACGCCGGCCGCTCGCGTGGTTGTCCAGGACGTCAAAGAGGTCGAGATCACCTGCAGGATGGAGTCGATAGGTTCCGGAAAAGACGAGGGGATCTGGTGGCCGCTGAAGGTCGGCGCAGTCGTCCGTGTCGCGTTTCAGGCAGGCATCGACACCGGGACAATCACCGGGCGACTCTGGTCCGACGATCAGT
>CAYYMM010000197.1:0-4641 GCA_964472395.1 uncultured bacterium
ATTGCTCATCAACTCGGATCCGCCTCGCGGGACGCATCAGAACGCGAGTACACGATCCCTTCCAGCCATCGAGGATCATCACCTCCACCCGTCCTCCTCCGGCACGATGCGCGAACAGCCGCGCGGGAATGACCCGAACATCGTTCAACACGAGGACATCGCCCGGACTCAGATAATCGATCAGATCCTTGAAATGGGCATGAATGATCGGGGTTGATGCATCGGATACGATCATGAGTTTCGAATCGATTCGATGCGGTGGCGGTTCCTGCGCGATTCGATCCGGAGGGAGGAGGTAGTCAAAATCGGAAAGGAGCAAGGATTCTGTTTTCATTCTTTTCAGGGTTCATTGTCGCCTAAAAACGAGAACTCAGGCGCGCTGTTCCGCGAGGGAATCTGCAGTTTCACATGAGAACATGCACTATCCGAGACAATGCGTCCGCGGGGTGTTCGCTGCAGAAAGCCGATTTGTAGCAAGTAGGGTTCATACACATCCTCTATTGTCTCGCGATCCTCCATAAGTGCCGCTGCAAGTGTCTCAACTCCGACCGGACCTCCCCGATAATGACGGATGATCATCTGAAGCAGTTTGATATCCATCGGATCCAGACCGAGATGATCGATTTCCATCATGGTGAGCGCCTTGTCGGCGATCGTTCTCGTGATGATCCCTCGCGCACGCACCTCGGCATAATCTCTCACCCGCCGAAGCAACCGGTTGGCGATTCGTGGAGTTCCGCGGGATCTCGAGGCGATTTCCATAGCACCATCTTCATCGATTCCGATGTCAATGATTGTCGCGGATCGTTTGACGATTGCTTTGAGTTGTTCCGGTGTATAGAACTCGAGGCGAAAGATAATCCCGAAGCGATCTCTCATCGGTGAACTGAGCGCACCGAAGCGGGTTGTTGCACCAATCAATGTAAAACGCTCGATGTCGAGTGGAATGATGCGGGCCGCAGGACCCTGCCCCATGACCAGATCGAGTCGGAAGTCCTCCATCGCAGGATACAGTTTCTCTTCGACGATCCGGGAGAGTCGATGGATTTCGTCGATAAAGAGAATGTCTCGATGTTCCAAGTTCGTGAGAATGGCGGCAATATCACCGGGGTGTTCGAGCGCCGGCCCGGAAGTGCTCTCTACCCGGACACCCAGTTCGTTCGCAATAATATGAGACAAGGTTGTTTTTCCCAAGCCGGGGGGGCCATACAGCAGAACATGATCGAGCGATTGATGACGCTGCCTGACGGCTTTGAGATAGATCTCGAGTTGTTCTTTCAGTTTTTCCTGGCCGATGAAATCCTCAAGCATCTTGGGCCGTATGGAATCAACCATCACGTCATCTTTCTCGATCGGATTCGGATTCAATTCCGAACGATGCTCATCCATGGTCGATTCCCCTTCCGGACAGGATCCTGAGAATTCTGCGAATGACTTTCGGCAGATCCAGGTTTTTTTCTTCGACAGTCAGTTGCTTGATGACCGTTTCTACATCCGCACGTTTATACCCGAGATTTTCGCAGATTGAGATGATTTCCTGGTGTACGGTGATTCCTGACGAGAGTTCACTCGCTGCAGATGGCTTCATTTCCACGGCAAGATCCGTGACCTTATCTTTAAGTTCAAAGACAATCCGTTCAGCGGTTTTTTTCCCGATGCCCGAAACAGCGCTGAGACTCCGGACATCCTCGGTCTGGATGGCACGAACCAGGTTTTCAGTTTTCAAACTGGAGAGGATACTGAGCGCGGCCTTCGGGCCTATACGATTGACCGTGAGCAGGATCTCGAATACGTCCCGTTCGACTGGTCTCTCGAAACCGAACAATCGGATCGCGTCGTCACGGAACTGCGTGCTGATGTAGAACGAAACCGGGGAATCAGTATCGGGGAGTGTGTAGTATGCAGACAGTGAGATTTCAACGACGAAACCGATACCGGATTGCAAGATGACGATCACGCCGGGCTTTTTTTCGATTAATTTTCCTTCGATGTACGCGATCATACCGGCTTCTTGGTTCTCTGATGGAGTCGAATGCTATTGGCGTGACAGATTGCCACAGCCAATGCATCCGATGCATCAGCAGGTTGAGGGGAAGTCTTCAAGTGAAGCATATGTTGCACCATGAACTGAACCTGGTCTTTTATGGCCCTTCCATAGCCCGCGAGCGCCATTTTGACGGAAGCAGGAGAGTATTCATAGATGTCCAGTCCAGCCGATGCGCCGATGTACAGGGCGACGCCGCGGACATGTCCGAGTTTTAAGGACGATTGGGCATTTTTTGAAAAAAAGACGGATTCGAGTGCCATCACGCGAATCGGGTAGGCGGCGAGAATCGTTTGGAGACGATTTCCGAGTATTTGCAGGCGTTCATGGAACGGCAGCTTGGATGCGAGATGAATCGCTCCGAAGTCGACACATTCCAAGCGTCTTCCCGAGGCAGAGACAATACCGTATCCGGTACAGAGCGAACCGGGATCAATCCCAAGAATGAGATGTCGATCGTCTGAATTTGTTTGGTCAGTCACAGAAGGCGCCTGGACAAAGATGCCGGGGCATTAATTAAAAACGCTATTCAGCAGAAAGTTTCTCCATGAGTTCTTCAGAAATATCAAAATCAGAATAAACGTTCTGGACATCTTCGTGTTCTTCGAGGCGTTCCATCATCTTCAGAATTTGTTCTGCATCTTTGCCATCAAGTTTGACGGTTGTTTTTGGAAGCATTGTAATCTCAGCGCTTTCAATGGCAATACCAGTATCCGTGATTGCTTTTCGGACATTCTCAAGATCATTGGGGTCACAGGTCACCTGATATTGGGAACCCTCGAGTGAAAGATCATCTCCACCGGCGTCGAGAATAAGTGCCAGCAAGGATTCTTCATCAGTTTGTTTTGCATCGATCAAAATGACGCCTTTTCGTTCGAATTTCCAAGAGACGCTATTCACGGAACCAAGATTTCCGTTATGGCGACTGAGAATATGACGGATTTCGGCGACCGTGCGATTTTTGTTATCGGTCATGACTTCGATATAGAGTGCAGCGCCACCTGGACCATATCCTTCATAGACAATTTCTTCGATGACCTGGCCTGGGAGTTCGCCAGTACCCTTCATGATGGCACGTTTTATGTTATCGCTGGGCATATTGACTGATTTGGCGTTTGACAGAGCGAGTCTGAGGCGTGGATTTGTATCGGGGTCGCCCCCGCTCATTCGCGCAGCGACGGTTATTTCTTTGATAATTTTAGTAAACGCCTTGCCGCGTTTGGCATCGATGGCGGCTTTTTTATGTTTGATAGTAGCCCATTTTGAGTGACCTGACATGGTGACCTCCTTGTCGAATTGGTACAGCAGGTGATGATAGCGCTAAGCAGGATTCGCTGCAATATGAAATGGAGGATGGTGCGCGGTGATGGAGGGGAGGGAAGGGAGAGGCAGGTACAAAAAAAAATCCCGGCGATTTCCTACTCTCCCACAGATAATTCTGCAGTACCATCGGCGCCAGAGGGCTTTACTTCCGTGTTCGGGATGGGAACGGGTGTGACTCCTCCGCTATCGTCACCGGGATAAACTATCTAACTCTTTGCACGTAATATTTCAGGGATTTGGTAGCATTAGAAGATTGGAACTGCCCTTCTATTTCAAAGGGCAGTTCCAGGTATAAAAAAGTGTGGCCAAGCCGCACGGCCTATTAGTACCAGTAAGCTTTGACATTACTGTCTTTACACACCTGGCCTATCAACCTTGTAGTCTACAAGGGGCCTTTAGTTCGCTTGCGCGAAGGGAGATCTAATCTTGGGACTGGCTTCCCGCTTAGATGCTTTCAGCGGTTATCCATAACGAACGTAGCTACCCAGCAATGCTTTTGGCAAAACAACTGGCACACCAGAGGTTCGTCCACCCGGGTCCTCTCGTACTACGGGCAGCCTCCCTCAAATCTCCTACGCCCACAGCAGATAGGGACCGAACTGTCTCGCGACGTTCTAAACCCAGCTCGCGTGCCGCTTTAATGGGCGAACAGACCAACCCTTGGGACCGACTCCAGCCCCAGGATGCGACGAGCCGACATCGAGGTGCCGAGCGAAGCCGTCGATGTGAACTCTTGGGCTTCACTAGCCTGTTATCCCCGGAGTACCTTTTATCCGTTGAGCGACGGCCCTTCCATTCGGAACCGCCGGATCACTAAGCCCTGCTTTCGCACCTGCTCGACTTGTATGTCTCGCAGTCAGGCTCCCTTATGCCTTTACACTCATAGCGCGATTTCCAAACGCGCCGAGGGAACCTTTGGGCACCTCCGTTACATTTTTGGAGGCGACCGCCCCAGTCAAACTACCCGCCTGGCAATGTCCCTAAACCAGATTCATGGTTTGAAGTTAGAATTTCGAAACAACAAGGGTGGTATCTCAACGATGGCTCCCCGTAAGCTAGCGCCTACGGTTCAACGCCTCCCACCTATACTGCACATGATGTGCCAAAATTCATTGCCAGGTTATAGTGAAGGTTCACGGGGTCTTTCCGTCTTGCTGCGGGTAACCGGCATCTGCGCCGGTGTTGAAATTTCACTGAGTCCCTCGTTGAGACAGCGCACGGATCGTTACGCCATTCGTGCAGGTCGGAACTTACCCGACAAGGAATTTCGCTAC
>CAYYMM010000198.1:0-4486 GCA_964472395.1 uncultured bacterium
GCTGGAGAGCAACCGTCAATTTAGGCTCAGGTGTCGGAGTATCCGGAGGCGCCGTCGCAGTATCGGCAGGGGTCATACTCGGCAAGATCACGGGTTCAGTGGGGATCGCCGTATCGACCACGGCCGGAACGGTCATCGCAGGAAGTGTTACGGTCGGTTCCGGAGTCAGGGTTTGGATCGGAATCGGTGTCGGAGAAGCAGTCGCTGGCAGCGTCGGCAGAGGAGTGGGAATCTTTTGACCGAAAAGACTCGGTTTCATGACCCATAGAATCCCAACAACAACGATGACGATGCCGAGAGTACCGAGGGGGACGAGGACTCGAAACAGTGATCTGCTTGCAGGAGTTGCCTGAGTTGATGAGGTAATCGGCGCGGGCTGAACAACGGCAATAGGAGGAGGAACTACCGGAGGTTTTGGGGGAGGAGCTGACTGCGGTGCAGTGGATGACCGGCCGGTGATTTTCCGTCCTGACAACACAGGATGACTCGGCTCCACGCTCTGGATTTTGTTCCAGACTTCCTCGGCTTCCGCAGTTTTCCCCTTTTCCTCGAAATCCTTGGCCAGGGCTGCCAGTCTGACAATTGTCGCCTGCTTCTCCTGATCCCGTTTGATTTCGACAATGAGCTTTCGGACTGCTCCTTGAAACTCTTGAAATGCAGGGATCGCCAACTCGATCTCGGCAAGTGCCGCATGGAACTGCCCCTGCTCGGCCATCCGGCGCCATTTGTTTTCAAGGGTTAGAAACTCCGCGTACGTTTTCTGATCCTGGATCGTTTTCTCCAGAAATTGCTTCGCTGTCACGCGCTCCGGGTCCAGTTTCAATACTCTGCGGTAGATATCGATCGCTTCATCAAACCGGAAATTCACCCGATATTCCTCGGCTTTGTCCAACAGATCCCGGACTTCCTCCGCATCCCGCCCGGCTGTCTGAGCTCGTTCGATCAGATCCGGTAACTCGGTATCGTTCCTAAGCAACTCCCGCGCAGCTTCGAATTTCTGAACTGCTGTTTCATATCGCTGCTGATTCAGGGCGCGGAGCCCCTCCGCTTTCAGATCTTCTCCGCGATCCGCCGCGATTTTGAGCTTCTGGGCCTGATCAATGTATTTAGGAATATCGGAATGAGTTGTATCGAGCGCGAGAGCAAGCTCCCAGGACGAGATAGCTTGTGTAAACCGTCCCTCGTGGAATCGGGCGATTCCTTCCCGGACGAGATCCTCGACTTTCTGTTCGTTCTCCTTCCGTAGACGGATCTGTTCGAGCTGAACCTGAATATCCAGGTTGTCCGGAGACAGGATATGCGCAGCGTTCATGAATTCGAGCGCTTTTTCGTATTCCTTGTCGACGAGGGCGGCCTGCGCTCGCTCGACGAGATTCCCCAGCGAAAAATCGGCCAGAGTGACGCTCTGGGTCAAAACATCCGTCTCACGCGGCAATAAACTGACATCGAGAGCCTCGAGGGCTTCGAGGATGGCATGGCAATCCTTGAAGCGATCCTCACGCTTCTTTCGCAACATCCGCGTCACGATTTCTTCGATTTCGACAGGAACATCCGGATTGCGCTGCCGAATGGATGGAATCTGGCCGGCGATGTGCTGCTGGATCAGGAGGGTCCCCTGTGCAACAAACGGCGGTTCCCCCGTGAGCATCTCAAACAACATGACACCACAGGAGTATTGATCCGTTCTGCCATCCGAATCTTCCCCTCGGAACAATTCAGGAGCCATGTATATCGGCGTTCCGATCACGCCGGTCGTCAGGGCCGTCGCATCGGACCAGAGTGCCTTTGCAATACCGAAATCCGTGACAACCGCAAATTCCTCACGTTTCAGTATCACATTCGCCGGTTTAATATCCCGATGCACGATGCCATGATCGTGTGCGAAAGCCAGAGCATTCAGGATATCCTTCGCGTACTTGACGGTATCATACGGAGAGAACACACCGCGTTCATTCAGATAGTCCTTGATTGTCGGTCCGTCGACGAATTCCATGATGAAGTAGTGAATCAGACCGGCCGAATCGATCGTGTAGATCCGAACGATGTTGGGGTGTTCGAGTTTCGCTGAGAGCCGCGCTTCCTTTATAAATCGGCGTACAAGCTGTTGATCACCGCTCTTTGTCAGATGCAGAGCCTTGATGGCAACTGTCCGATCGAGTTGAAGATCCTGGGCCCTGAAGACGACACCGAAACCTCCACGCCCAAGTTCCTTCTCAATCCGGAACTTACCCGACATGGCCCGCTCCAGAAACTTGGCTTCGGTCAAATCGTCCAGCGTCAACCCCGGGTTGCTTGCAGTGACATCCAGACGACTGCCGCAGATCCCGCAGAAAACATGCTGCGACGGATTCTCCTTCCCGCATTTCGGACACAATGTGAGTGATTGATCCGGCATATCACCGTCATTCAACACAATATCATGCGAATATTCAACTGGATTTTGTGCCAGTATTCCGTCCGAGGCGCATGTTTCCGAATGTTGCCGTCACAACCCGGCCGAGATCACTCGAATCGGACGGAACAGGAACCATACTCGCCCAATACATCGTAAGACCCCGGCTCGGTCAGAACGGCCCAGAATCGAACGCCGGTGATCGGAGATTCGATCGGGGGGCAGACGAACTCCAGAATCGTCTCATCCTTGAACTGCGAATCCCCCGGAATGATCCGGAATTGTCCGTTGATCTCCGGTACCCACTCCGGCCAGAACCATACCATCCCCTCATACTCGAGAATGATGTATTCCATGGCGAAGACAGTTGAGAGCGGGTTTGTGATGGTCGTCAGCAAAACGAACGAATCGCCTTGAGAAAAAACCGGTTGATTCGTCCCGATCTGAATCCTGATCGCATTGGGATCCGGTGTCGAGGTGGCGGTTGGAGATGCCGGTGGAGTCGGCGTCGGAGTCGGGGTCTTCGGAATCCAGGGCGGCAAGGTGTATGTCGCCGTCGGAGTCGGCTGGGTGCCGGTCGGAGTTGGTGTGTGAGGTGTCGTCGGCCGGGCAGTAGGAGTGACAGTCGGTGGAATCGGGGTACGTGTGGGCTGAGGAGTAGCCGGTGTGTCCCCGAATTCGCCGGTATCATAGCTGAACGCAGTCAGATCAAAGATGCTGTCGTTTTCCATCCCGGACGATTCAAAACGCTTGTTCCATCCCAGGTCAGGTGCATACCAGATCACGGAATCCGCACCGGAATCGAATTGCATGTCGATTCGAACCGTTTCCACATCATCGATCGTCTCGATCTCCGCCGCAACCGCTGTATACTCCTCAGACGCATCTCCATCATAACTCTGCTCGTCAATGACATCCGGAGAGAAAAGTTCCAGTGCGATACGGTAGTGACCAAACGTGTAAACATCGGCGGTTCCGAACCAGTTGTCATTGACTGTGACCGGAAACGTGTAGGGATCCCACTTCGGATCATATTCGATCGTCGCACTCATCCGGATCTCACCGATATCCTCCCATGAGGTTCCCTGGATGGATTCGAGACGACCCGTCAGATCACGTGACCAAGCCACCAGACTGAGTGTTTGGGTGTCAATCCAGATCTCCCCCGTCACAGTCGTGTCCGGAATCCGGACCTGGAAGAAGAACGGAAATGGTCCGCCGTCATATCGAATCGAACCTTCGCCGTTCAGAAGCCCGGAATACCGAAGAATATAGACCTCATGAAACGCATGGGAGCCATGGGTGAGCGCTTTAGTCTCGATGCCTGATACAATCACTCGACAATCCACCTCATGGAATGTCAACTCCGCAGGTAACGCTCCCGAAATCACCACATCAAAGCTCGAATCGATATCCCACCATGTTGCGATTGACCAAGAGGGACAGGTAAATGTCTGCGCGAACAAGACAGGTGAGAACAATACTGACAGGCCAAGGAAAACGACGCGCTTCATCTCGTGACTCCTGAATTCCGGAAGTAGAACCGGATCACTCCTCGACGCCCCCTCAAACCGGCTTCTCCAGCCGCCCTTTATCGTGTAATACAATTTTTATACCAAAGATCGATCCAGAGTTTCCGAATGCCAGCTTCTTGACTTCACCATTGCTTTACTCTATCAACTCCACGATGAGCCGCATCGAAACGAATCTCACCAGCGTCATCATTCCGGCGCGAAACGCATCAGCCACGATCGCCCAGTGTCTCGATGCGCTCCACTCCCAGAATCTCCAATCTCATCAACTCGAAATCATTGTCGTCGACGACGGATCCTCGGATGACACCGCATCCATCGCCCGATCGAAAAATGTCCGAGTAGTCGAAGGGAAGGGCCGGGGGGCTGCCGACGCCCGAAATGCAGGAGCCGCTGTCGCGTCAGGCGATGTACTGCTTTTCACCGATTCAGACTGTATCCCCCATTCGACATGGGCCCGTGAGATGCTCGCCCGTTTCACCGACCCATCCGTCGGAGGAGTGAAGGGCGCTTATGATACGCGGCAGCGCGAACTGACCGCTCGTTTTGTTCAAGCCGAGTA
>CAYYMM010000199.1:0-4441 GCA_964472395.1 uncultured bacterium
AACGTGTCCAACTCCCCAAACAAACTCGTGATCCCCGGATCGGTCATCGCCGCGTGAAACATGATACCCTCGGCCACCCCCGCCCCGCTCGGCCACGCAAACAAGGGTAACACGTCGATCGTTATCGTCCGCGAAGCAGATACCGAATCGGTTGCGCTGCGTTCATCCGGTGGGGCGGCGACAGATCCACCCATCTCACCAGCCGATCGGAAAGCCCTGCATATTATTTTCTACCCTATTATTTTTCCTGTTGACATATAGCATATTCGCATGCATACTACGTTTAAGTAGATATTTTTGATGTTATGTAGATATTTTTAGATGACTGAAAAAAAGGAGTCCGTTGTGGAACACATCGACAGTTTTTCGATCATGCAAAGTCCGTCGATCGAGTTATCCGAAGCCGAAATTTTAGAAATGGATGATCTAAGATGTGCTTGGATGAATACGTTATCTTTCGATTTTCTGCTGACAAGAGCATGCAACTTCCGATGCTGTCATTGCCTTCAGGATCGGTTTACAGGAATGCTATCAAAAGACCAGTTCATTCAATCTGTTGAGCAGATCCGAAAGATGAAAGATCAAGTGCTGGTTCTGAGCGGAGGCGAACCGTTATCTCACCCGGAAATCGATCCCATTATCAAGTATCTGATTGATATCAACATGCCTTTTTCGTTCGTAACAAATGGATCGATCCTCCGTGACGACACCATTGAGCTCTTATCGCATGCCCCAGTGTCAATCTCCTTGAGTCTTGATGGTCCTGAAGCGGTTCATGACAGACAACGGAGACATGCAGGAGCATTTCAAAAATTAAATCATTCCCTGGATCGTTGCAACAAGCATCAACTGGAAGTCGTCATCATCGCATCAATCAGCAAAGACAATGTTTCGCACCTGGATTGGCTGGCGGACTTTTGCTGCAGAAGGGGGGTGTCCTCACTTCGCATCCAGCCAATTCACGCAGAGGGAAAAGCCATGAAGCTGTATAACGAAGGGAGATTGCTCGATCAAGATGGCCTGACCAGCATGTACCGAAAAATTATTGACCTCAGCGGTGAATACATCGGTCGCTTGTCGATTTCATGCCTGGGCTCGTTCAAGAGTGATATCGCCGCCCACGGATGTCGTCTTGGAGTCAAGTTCGGTTCTGCTTGTCATAATCGAAGTGCTCCCTGGCCTCATTCATTCGGAATCGATTGTGAAGGGAATATCCTTCCTCTTGTTCCGTATCTGCCTGGTCAATGGAGCATCGGTAACATCTCTTCAGATAACATCCAGAATGCGTTGATGGCCTATTATCGATCTGATAATCATATCCGATTGCTCCGCCTACTCAGACTGATTTATCACGAAATCACCCAATCCGATGGTGGAGACTATTTCGATCTTGGATTCGCTCTGATCGAAAGAATGAAAGGAATGAGTTTACATGTCGAAAATTGACTTTTCAAAAATCCGATTCTCTGTCAGGCCGAACGTTGCATTCATAAACCATTCGCAATTGTATCTCGATCAAGTATTGATTTTTGAGTGTAACGATGATGCGGCATCTGTAATCGAGAGTGCTATCCGGCATACTGAAAAGTCCGGGGTCTTCACAGTCTCGGAAATCCTGACGGATGTAAAGTCAAAAAAGAGCGTGGAGAATTTCAAGGACCCAGAAGCGAGTCTGCTATCAATCCTTGAATACCTCCATAAGTGTCAGATTCTGACTCATGAGCATATCCATTAATGAGAGGAGGTGGTAGTTGTGTTCATTCCAATCTTCAAGCCAGCTCAAAACCCTCGTGCCACAGAGATCGTCCGAAATGCAGTAACCGAACCGAATTCCACAAAACACGCGATCGCTAATATCCAGAAGTGGACCCATCGCTGGAATTAGGGTACACGGTATTCTACAACAACAGGATAAAGGCGGAATGCGCATCCGCCTTTATCCATCATCTGAATTCTGATAGGAAAACAATGAAACTGATCAGTCAACTCAAATACTGCCAAGCAATCATCAGACCTGCATGGAAGTTATTCGCTCTTCTTTTTCTTCTGATCGAATTTGAACACCTGACGGCTTTCTGTGTGCCCTACATGTCGAAACTTGTGTTCGATGAGCTCTTGATTGGAAAAAATATCAGTCAATTCATGGCTCTGATCCTGGCTTATGGATTAGTCTACCTTTATTCTCAATGCCAGATGAATCTCAGTCAGTTCATTCAGTTACTCTATGTGGAAAATTCCGAACAGAAATTCCGGGAACGATTCATGTCCCTCATGTTCCGGAAAGACTGGAAGGAATTCAAGGACGTTACCTACGGCGATGTATCCATGGCCCTCTCAGACAGCATCCGTGATATCAATATGTACATCATTACGATTCTCGAAATCCTGATCGGCAGACCGATCTTCCTGGTGCTTGCATTCGGCTATCTTTTGTCCGTCTCCCCCATATTCCTATTGTTGATTGCTTCGGAAGCCTGTATCTCGTACGTCATCATTCGCCTGTCGACCCGCCCACTTGAGACTGCATATGAACAAAAACTGGAAGGAACAGCCACTTACCATCGACATCTTGAAAGCACTTACAGTGGATTCGAGGATACACGACTCAATTACATTACCCCCCTCTCCTTGAGCCGCTTATTCAGAGCATTCTCAATTTTTCGTAAACGAAATGTTCAGGAAAAGAAACTCAATACCATCTATTTGTTTTCCCAAGATCTGAAAGGTGTCCTATTCGATATCGGCGCACTGATTGTTGCCGTTTTCTCTATTCATAAAGGAACCATGACAGTCGGTGATTATGTAGCATTTATAGGATTGAAGCCTGCTTGTTGCGGCGTCTTCAATGGATTTACGCATCTTATTCTGAACGTAAAAATGCTGGAAGTGGCGGTAAAGAGCGTTCATGCAATTATACCTTTCGATGAATACTCACAATTTGACTCATCCAACAAACTCGATCCACTTGACCAACCGATCCGTTCCATTTACTTCGATAATGTTTCCTTTCATTACGATCCAGAAAAACCATTCATTTCCAACCTGTCACTCTTGTTCAAAGCCGGAGCACCTTTTGTTATCACCGGAAGCAACGGAATCGGTAAGACGACTCTCATACGCCTCCTGACAGGTCTATGCAAACCACAATCCGGGAGAATCCTGATTAATGGACAAACGGAGATTCACTCTTTCTCAGACGCATCTCTCAGTGAGCGAATCAAAGTGCAATCCCAAAATCCGTTTATTTACGACGATACACTCTCGCTCAACATTTTTCTCACCGATACAATTACACCTGAATTGAGAACCCGTTATGACGTCATTCGAGAAGAATTGAATCTTGCCGATATTCTGAAACACTTTCCGGATCAGGAAAACTCCAATATTTGTGAATCAGGAGTCGCCTTGTCCGGGGGACAAATCAAGAAAATCGCATTGGCCCGCATTCTGATACATGAACCTGACGTCGCCATTTTCGACGAACCCTACGCAGGTCTTGATGTGAACACCCAGATTGTTCTGGACACATTTCTTCATCGGCTCAGCGAGAATAAAATTGTAATCATTATTACACACCAGAACATTGAATCTGCACTTTCCAATCCAAACCTTCTCTGCGCATCAATCAACGATCAAGGTCTGTTTCAATTGAAAAAGCCCGACTCCGATCTGGTAGCATCCGTCGAAATCGATCCAGACAGAAGGAGATAATATGGAAAACATATTGCAATACAACATGATATCATCCCGCCACATCGGTATCATTAAACCATATTCAGTACGCGCTTTTATTGGATCCATCGAAGCAGGTGAAGCCTTGGAACTCACTCTCCAAATCGATTCAATCGGTACAATTACCGACGCCAAATATCGAATGTTCGGCTGCCTGGCCGCTTCGCTGAGTGCCGAAGCCATGATTGACTTGATTATCGGCAAAAAGGTTGATGAGGCTCGATCCGTTTCAAAACAACATATCATTGAATTTATCCAGAGAAAACACGGCGTAACCCTGCACTGTTGCGTACTGGGCGATGCCGCTTTGAAGCAAGCCCTGGAATGCATTTCTGGAACGGTCCCGGAATGCGATGACCCCGAGATATTATGCACCTGTTTGAACATCAGACGTCGCGATATCGAGAATTTAATTCTTGATAATGAGCTCCTTACTGCCGGCAGGATCATCGAACAAACCGGTGCTGGTTCATGCTGCGGCAAATGTCAATCTCGGATCTATTCAATCCTGTCGAAGATCATGCTGCAAAATCGCTTCAACTCTCAAACCCGCAGAACGTCTATCGTTTAGCACGATGTTACACGCATACCGGGTTCGCAAAGCGAAGGATGGAAGCACAGGGAATCGAACCCGGGTCCGAAGACGTTCAACCTCAGCATCTTCATGTTTAGTCTACCGAAAAAGTGTTCGCATCGATCCGCCAGGTAA
>CAYYMM010000200.1:0-4408 GCA_964472395.1 uncultured bacterium
CGATATTCGGTGTCTCCCCGGTCGATGGGTTTACACATGCATGCAGCCATTGCGCAGCTGCCCTGCACTTCTCCTGATAGATATCGGAAAACGCCTTCCGGTCGAGTCGGCGTCGCCAGAGTTCGACCACGCTGAGGGTATCCAGAACAACGCGATGATAGTTCGTGGAGTATTGGCTGAAACTACCATCGGAAGCAATCAAACGGTTCACGCGATTTTCGAGTATCCGCCGTCCCAATTCTTCCAATCTTTTTGCTTCCCCGAATCGATTCGACTGTGCCAGCCAGCTTCCTCCGATAAACAATGCCGCCGCCTCCGAGGTCCCGTGATTGTTATCCTGTGCAATGGCATATCCGATGGTGGATCGGATCCGGCCAAGATGCATGCGGATGAGGTGTTGAAGCGCGGTCTCAGGGGACTGAACCTGATCGAGAATCAAGGCAGCCAGTGCGAGGTGCATGACGCGGAACGAAGCTTCCTGACCGCACTTCCAGTTCGGCCCTCGCCCCACTGGATTCTTCCGGATCCAGTCCTCCAGCCAGACGTTCATGCGATCGAGATACTCAGATTCTCCGCGCGCCGCAAGAATCGCGTAGACCACCACCCAATCCCAGCGGGACAGTTCCCAGACGACCTTGATGTCCCCAACTTCCGGTGACCCGTCTCCTGTAAAATACCACGGCTGATCGGTGACCCCGAATCGATGACCACTGAAAGGATCGACGAACCAATCCGGTGCGGATTCCCCGATCGGTTTGTTCAGCCACGAGAAATACACGACATGATCTTTCCATGCGGGCATGGGGTCCGGCAACGAGCGAACGGTACCGGAAGATCGAAAAACAACCCCCTCAACCGGATGTGCATATCGTTCCGGCGCCGGGACAGCTCCCAATCGAATTCTGAGCCTGTGATGCGCAACACGAAGGACATTGCCCAACCCCAGACGGAACAACGTCGTGACCAGGTTCAGATTTCTCGCGATCACTCAAGTGCCTTATCTTGATCGAGGCATTCGGCGATCCGCTCCGAGGCATGCCCATCCCAGAAAGGAGGTCTCGATGCCTTCCGCGTTTCACCCCTCAGAATCCGTTCAATTTCACTCTCGAGCACCTGCATATCCTGGCCGACCAGGACATTGGTGCCCATCTCGATGGTGATTGGCCGTTCGGTGTTTTTCCGGAGGGTAAGGCAGGGAACCCCAAGGAATGTCGTTTCTTCCTGGATTCCGCCGGAATCCGTCACAACGAACGCGGCATTTTTCTGCAGCGCGAGAAACTCGATGTACCCGAGAGGATCGAGCAGGCGGACCCGTCGCATCCGGTTTTCCAGGCCATATGAGCGGATCCGTTCACGTGTCCGGGGATGCACCGGGAACAGCAACGGGATCCGACTCGAAACACGATCGAGCGTTTCCAGGATGATCCGGAGCATGTCGTCGTTGTCGACATTGGAGGGTCGATGCAGGGTGAGGAGTCCGTACCGGTCGAGTTCCAGTGATGTCCTCAGTGACGGCCAGAGATCCCGAGCGATCGATTCGAGGTGCACGAGCGTATCGATCATGACGTTTCCCACACACCGGATTCGTCCGGCGTCGACCCCCTCCCTGAGAAGGTTCTCATCACCGTCCTTCGACGGAGTGAACAGCAGGTCGGCCAGCCGGTCCGTCACCATGCGGTTGATTTCTTCCGGCATCGTCCGGTCGAACGATCGCAGTCCGGCCTCGACATGCGCAATCCGGATTCCGAGTTTCGAGCAGACCAGCGCGGCGGCAACCGTTGAATTGACATCGCCGTACACCAGCACCCAATCCGGCTTTTCGTCCATGATGACAGTCTCGAAGCGGATCATGATCTGCGCCGTCTGATAGGCATGGCTGCCGGAGCCGACATCGAGGCTGACATCCGGTTTCCGGATGCCGAGTTGCTCGAAAAAGATGTCCGACATATTGGCATCGTAATGTTGTCCGGTGTGGACGAGAATCTGCTGGTGTCGGGGATATCCCGAGATTGCCCGGACGACCGGAGCGACTTTCATGAAATTGGGTCTGGCGCCCACGACATGCACGATCTTCATTTTTTCTCCTTCGAACACGGAAACGCGATCCACCCGTTTTTCTCGAGCCGCTCCGTGAGGGCGGCGCTGGGCAGACACGTCCAGAGGATCCATTTCAGATCCGAAAACAACCCCAGTTCTTCGGCATACCGCCCGGTCAGACGAACCTTCTCCGGGAACAGCACGGTATCATTGAACGAAATCGGATCCTCCTGCCCCGCCAGCAACGACTCTTCGTCTCGGAAAACGAGACTGGCCGGGCCGGTGATGCCCGGGCGGAGATCCAGCAGCCATCGATCGTCGGGTTTGATCCGGTCCCAGTATCCCGGCACATCAGGCCTCGGCCCGACAAAACTCATCGTACCCCTCAGCACGCAGAAGAGCTGTGGCAGCTCATCGAGTTTGAATCGCCGCAGAAAACGCCCCCACGGTGTGATTCGCGTATCACCGGAGACGGTGATGGTGGACTCATGCGGCTTTTCGCGGTGCATCGTTCGCAGTTTCCAGATTGCAAAGGGTTTTCCGTGGCGACCGATTCGGGTCTGCCGGAAAAACACCGGACGGCCCTGCATGACGACCCCGATCCCGATGATGATTACCAGCGGAATTGACAGGAGGATCAGGCCGGTGAGCGCCAGAAACAGGTCCAGAATGCGTTTCCCACGAACCCAATACCAGGATCGCCTCATGTTATCCCAGCATCCCTTCGGTAGCCGGATTCGTATCACCGCCGGATTGGATGAACATCCGGCCGTAACACATCAGTTCGGCGATCAATGGAAGCGGATCATCGATTGCAAGATCGTCGAACCGCGTGTTGGCCAGGGATCGAATCAGTTCCGGCACGATGCGAGCGAATGAACGGAACCCTTCGCGTTTGATGCGGTTCACGGCCGCGATCCCCTCACCCGCGATCCAGAGACTCCTGCGGTTCCGCCCATTGTCTGCCAAGCAGTCGGCAAGGTCATCCGGATTACCCGAAAAAGCGGCGATACAGGCAGCAGGAAAATCGTATCCGTTGATGAACGAAAGATTGATCGCCCCCCAAAGCCGCGGATTCATCTCGAGCAGATAAAACTCGCCTCCGTCCGGCGCTTCGATGAAATCGAAATGCCCAATTCCTGTCCAGCCGAGGTGGTCGATCATTCGCTCGGTGTATTCGAACAGCTTGTTGTTCCTGAGCGGCTCCCGAAACACACTCGTGCCGAACCGCCCGTCCTTGCAGCGGAGATATCGTTCGCCGAAGATCGCCGCTGGTTTCCCCTCACAGGCAAGAAAACATGTTCCGACGACCGCGCCGTCCAGACAGGACTGGATGATCGGAAACGATTCGGAATGCGAGACGGAATCGACCATGAAGCGTTTCATCGCTGCGTCGAGTTCCATTGGATTCGAAGCTGCGATGACCCCCTTCCCGCTGTTTCCCCGTCGCGTTTTGATCACGACCGGATACCCGATCGAATCGGCATCCAATCGAGCCTGGTTCGCCGAGTCCGGAAATCGGGTGAGGGGAACGGGAACGCCCGCTCGCATGGCACAATGCGTGATCCATGCTTTATCGACGGAGTTTTCGAGACGCGACAGGTCCGGGCAGACCAGTTTGGATTCCGCGATCAGCTCGGGATGGCGTCGCAAGGCGATGGCATCCTCATGACCCGGCATAACGGCATCGATGTTCCATCGTGCAATCAGATCCGCGACGTCGCTCGCGTACCGATCAGGGTCCGCAAACGGATTCGCGACAACCGCATTCCGTCGGCTGAAACGGGACCAGGCGCACATGGACGGGGCAATTGAACTGCAGGTGAAGACCTCGTAGCCTCGGAGATGGAGCGAGCGCAACGCCAGATAGGCCGTCCGGCACCAGCCGTATGTCACCAGTATCCGGCAGATAACGGTCTTCTCTGCGTCGCCTGAAACCGTCATTATCCGATCCTGCCCATCCAATCACGAAGGATCAGGGGCAGATACCATCGATTCCAGAATCGCGAATCGAACGCACGCGCCCGTTCGGCAGCGGCCGATTTCATCCCTTTCAGGCGCTCCGGCTCTTTCGAGAGTTGACGAATCGCGTGAACCCAGGCTTCCGTATCGCGGGCGTCAATCAGCATGCCGCATGAGGTATCGACGATTTCCGGGATCGGGCCGGTCGGGCTCACGAGCACCGCCAGTCCCGCCGCAAAAGCCTCGATGATGATGCCGGGATATCCTTCATTATGCCACCGCGTCGGCAGAATCAGAAGATCATACTCGGGGAGACGTCGCCGCAACTCGGTGGAGTCGAGGCAGCCAAAATAGTGGGCGTTATCAGGAAGTCGCGCGCTGACTCCTCTCCATTCGATTTCATACGTGC
>CAYYMM010000201.1:0-4388 GCA_964472395.1 uncultured bacterium
ATCCGGACGCTGAGCCTGTCGAAGCGTCCCTGTCCTATCCGGACGCTGAGCCTGTCGAAGCGTCCCTGACCCATCCGGACGCTGAGCCTGTCGAAGCGTCCCTGACATCCGCTCACAGCTCCCGCAGAAACGCGATAACCGTCTGCAAATCGAAAGCACTCCCGCGATCGCGCTCAGCCTCCAGTAGCGGGATCAATTCCCGAGCCTGGACGCGGGCCGTGTCCCGATCTCCCATTTCACTCATATTCTGAATCCGGTAAGCCTTTGTCACCAGGAGATCCGCTTCGAACGAACCCGGCTCGTCGCCTGCCAGAGAGACCAGCCGATCGATCGAGGTATCGTAGTCGCGCATCGCCTCATCATATCGCCCCATTTCCTGAAGAACGATGGCTCTCTGTCGCCATGTATAGGAAAGCAGATGCGTGATTTTCCGATGCCGGGTCGTCTCGCGCAACAGATCCCATAACTCGATGGCACAGGTATACAGCTCGAGCGCCTTATCCGGAGCAGAATCGTGATAGTAGGCATTCGCCATGTTCATGTACACCCATGCGAGATCATCACGCAACTCTGTGCGGCCCTCTTTTTCGATCAATGGTTTGAGGATTTCCTCCGCCTTGCGGTAGACCCGGATCGCCTCGGAAACCCGGCCGGCAGAACGCAGCGTGATCGCCTTGTTCATGACATCCATCGCGAGTTCACTCAGGAGTTCATGACGCCCTTCCGAGTAGACGAGTCGTTCGCGGATTTCGATTGCGCGGTCATACAGAGCGATGGCTTCGGAGTATCGCTCGACCTTGCACAGCGCATTTGCCTGGTTCACATAGACCAGTGCCAGATCCTGAGCCAGATCCTGGCGTCCTTTCATCTCGATCAGATTTCGCCAGATTCGGATCGAGCGATCATGGAACTCGAGCGATCCGGAATAATCGGCCAGATCGAACAGACAGACTGCTTTATCCATCAGGGCGAGTGCGAGAAGTCGGGAGCATTCGATCTGCTGATCGTCATGAATCAGCTCAAGCAGTTCGATCGCAGTTTCCGTCGCTTCCAGCGCCATGGAAACCGTCCCCTGACGCAGCGCGATCTTGGCGTGATTCATGTAAGCCGATGCGAGGCACTTGCGTGTGTCGGTATCGAGCGTGATCCCTTCGATCGACACCAATGATTGAAGCGCCGCGCGACTCAGTTCCACCGCCAGAGGAACCTCGCCGGCGTGCAGCATCATTCTCGATTTGGCGTCCATCGCCCGAGCGCTCTCATACTTCAGGGCCGGAAGATCCGGGTCATCCGAAGATGCCTGAAAGAGTTCGATGAGCCGGTCGTAGGTCTGGGCGGATGCCGGGAAATCCGAGAGATGTTCACACAGGAGGGCTTTCTGATACAGGACCTGTGCAAACTCATCGCGAACCGCGGCTGATTGTTCGTTCATCAACGCTGCGTATGCCGTCTCGGCTTCCTGGAACACTTCGAGATCGACGAGTGCCTGTGCGGTCCTCGATCCGATGCGTCTGGGGAGTTTTCGGCGTGTGTCATCCGGACGACGTCCGGCATGCGCCCATGCCTTTTCAAGCCATACGACCGGATCATCCCAGGCAGCATCCGCATCGATCTGACGGTCGTGCGGGATTTCGGGTTTCCCCGAGATCCCGATTGCAACGGCTTCGCGGAAATACTCATTCCCGGTCACCTCGCAGTAAATCTGCTCCAGCCGTCTGGCCGCCTCCTCAATCGTATGCCATCGATCATGCGGATTGTGCCGGAAACATCGCGATAGCACCTCCGCGAGTTCGTCCGGCATGCCGGGATGCGGCGGAGCGGGTTCTCGTCTGAGATACTCGCGAAGGACATTGCCTGCCAGAGCACCGATCGGCCAGGTGACCGTCCCGGTGAACAGTTCGAGAATCGTGACACCCCAGCTCCAGATATCCGTCTGATGATTCACGTCTAAACCCATGGCTTGCTCGGGTGAGCAGTAAGCGGGAGTCAGTCCGCCTGCCGTGACACCACAGTATTGGTCAACCGACGTAAGAAGAGCCGTGCCCTCGGGATTTCTCCGGAGCAGCGCGATGCCGAAATCGGTGATCTTCGCGATTCCCTCGGTCGTCATCAGAACATTGGCCGGCTTGATATCCTTATGAATGACACCCTGATGATGAGCGGCCTGGATACCACGAGCCATCTGAATGGACACATCGAGAATCGAATCGACGCGAAGCAGCCTTCTGTTCCCGATCCAGTCCTCGAGTGATCCGCCGTCGATGTATTCCGAGAAGATCGCCAGCCGATCCTCGATGGTCCGGAAAAACCGGCAGGATACGAGATGGGGATGTTCGGGAAGATCCATCCATGTCCTGAGTTCGTGGAGGAGTTGCCGATGCTTGTTCGCGTCATCCAGGAGGGAATGGAGCAGCGTTTTGACGGCGAATTGCCTCCGGTCCGTCACACGTTCGACCAGATACACCGATCCTGTCCCGCCGTGCCCCAGCGCTTTCTCGATGCGGTATTCCCCGAGCAGAATTGTTCCAGGTTCCCACGCTCGATGGTCCTGATTCAACCGGTAAAACCTCCTCCCGTGAGTCGATCAGAGGATTCTCGCGCGGCTCACCTGATCTCCGGCAGCCGGATCGTGAAGACCGTTCCCTCTCCCAGCACACTCACCACCTCGATCGTCCCCCCATGTTCTTCGACGGTCGCACGGACGATCGCGAGCCCCAGCCCCATCCCATCCGGCCGCGTGCTAAAATACGGCTCAAAAACTCTCGCTCGGGTCACCTCATCCATCCCTTCCCCCGTATCCCGCACCGCAATCTCGATTTGTCCGCTCCTTCGTTCTCCGCGAATAACGATATCCCCCGCCCCGTCAATCGCATGAATCGCATTCTGGACCAGATTCACCAGCACGCGACGGATCTGATCCGGATCGAACCGGCATGGGAGGGGATTGTCGGGGAGATCCAGTGTGAGGTTGATTCCGTCGGGCAGTGCGGAGAAGACCGATTCGAGTTCCCGGATGACGTCCCTGAGATCCCCTTCGCGCAGATCGGCCTGCGGCAAACGCGCAAACCTGGAAAATTCGGTCGCGATCGTCCGGAGCGACTGCACCTCGTCCAACACCGTCCGCGTGCACGTCTCGAACACCGAATCGAACAACTCCGGTCGCTCCTCGCGAACCTTCCTCAGATGCTCGATGGAAAGCTGAATGGGCGTGAGCGGATTTTTCACCTCATGCGCCACCCGTCTGGCCATTTCGGCATATGCTTCCAGCTTGGACGCCTGGATAGCTGCCGAGACATCCGTCAGGACGAGCACGATACCGCGCGGTTCGTCGGTGCGAGCCGGCAGCCGAGACACATGAGCGCGCAAATGCAGAATCCTGCCGCTGCGAATCAGTTGCAGGTCGAACGGGTCGACATCATTCCCCGCCAGGCTTGCTCCGACAACCTGCGCCACATTCCTCATCCCCGCCTCCTCGAGCCACTCCGTCAGTTTCCTCCCGATGAGGCGCGCCGCGGGTTGACCGAGCAGTTCCGCAGAAGCCGGGTTGGCGGTCGTCACGATGCCATGTGTGTCGGTCGCGAGAATCGAGGCGGTCATCCGCTCCAGCAGCATCTCGATGAACTCGCGGCGTTCCTCGAGCCTCGATCGCTGCGAATCGATATCGCGCATCATCCGGTTGAACGTTTGAATCAATCCGCTGATCTCCCCGCCTGCCTTGCACTGAACCGGTTCATTCAGATTCCCTGCAGCCACTCGTTCCGCGCCCCAGGTCAGAGCCCGGATGGGCCTTGAAAACCGCCGGCCGACCAGGCCTGCGGCACTCAGTCCCGCGAAAATGACTCCGGCGGTGACGATAACGAGATAATCGAATATTGACTTCGAGGAGACCGGGTTCGGGTCCAGACCGGTCGTGACGATCATGAGTCCGGCCGGTGCTCCGAGTTCGTCCGGCAATGTTTGTGAGATCCGGTAACGGCCAGCAACCTGATCGGCGTGAGCCGTTTGATTGGTCAGCACAGCGCGGACAATGCGATCCGGTGCCCAGAGCGGCAGGAAACCGGTATTGAACAGCTCAGGCCGTGTGCTGGAAGCAATTTTCCCGGCTCCATATACGTCGAAGTCCGTTCGATGCACCCCGGGTAATCGCCTCAGATCGGCATTTTCGATCGGTAAACGCACCCAGACTGTACCGTGCCATTTGAGATCTCCATTGCGATGCACGGGCAATACAACATTCGCATCGATCCTGCCGGGAGCTTCTGAACTGAAAAAGCAACGCGCCTGATTGCTCCGGAACACACTCGTGATGATCTCATACGGTGCGAGGATTTCCGTCAGTCTCTCGGTCCCGTTCTCCACGCGCCCTCGCGCATCATATAGCACCCAAT
>CAYYMM010000202.1:0-4345 GCA_964472395.1 uncultured bacterium
CCCGTCTGGATCGTAAAAAACCTCATTGATCGACAGCGTAAACTCGACAGGGGGTGCGGTTTGGGTCGGGGTTGGTGGCGAGGTTCCCGTGGGAGTCGCCGTTCTGGTCGATGTCGGTGTCCGCGTTGGCGTTTGTGTCGCAGTACGAGTAGGGCTTGGCGAGACGGTGGGTGTGGATGTTGAAGAAGGCATCGATGTTGGTGTGTGTGTGGGCGGATTTCCCGTCGAGGTCATCGTTGGCGTGGCCGACGGAGGGGGAGGGGTGGTTGACGTGGGGGTTGCGGTTGAAGTGGCTGTGGGTGGAGCCGTCGGTGTAGCCGTCGGAGGTGCGCAGTTGACATCCAGGGGACTCGGCGCACACTGCGACCAGTCGGTACTCGAATTTGAATCGACGGAATCCGGGTCGAGATTGACAGAAACTCCTTCGGGTGCATCGGCGATGGCGTCGCCGGAAGTCCAGATCGAGGCCGAGACGGCCGCGCTTTCCCACTGCTGGCCGGAAGCGCCATACTGCATGAAGTCGATGATATTGGTGGTCGCATGCGCGCCGGAGAACAGAGCGACACTGCCGGCGGTATTGCCCATGTTTGTAAGCGGCCCGGTGAAAAACTCGGTGGGAGTGTGAGATCCGGCGAGATTGTTATGAACGAGGATCCGGCCGTTTCCCGGGATGGAAAACGAAGGGAAAGTGAAGTAATTGCTATCGGCCAGTTTAAGTTCGAAGCCGCTCATGTCGATCGCGGAAGCGGAGGTGTTGATGATCTCGACAAATTCAAGTCCTGTATCGGAGCCAGATGGATCGTACAGGACTTCGTTGATGGAGATTTGAGCGCTGGTGATGGAGGCGATGAGGAGGGAAAAGGTGAGCAAGATGGCAGAGAACACGCTGGGATTGATGAAGCGTATAGTATTCATGACCAAACCTCCTCAAGCGGACCGATTCGACATAGGCTTGAACCGTGCACTTCAACGAAAGCCAATCATATCATGGAGTCCGTGTTTCTGTCAATTCGTAGCGATCTGGAAACACTTGCTTCTCTAGAGTCTGGAAACCCATTTCAATGTGTCAAAGACAAGTGGCCGGATGCCGAATTGCCTGCTTGACGAAGAATTGTGAGTCCTGTATAGTCACCTAATGATGGCTTGCAAAAATGACGTAGCTTGAGATATATAAGAACCTTGCAGCGTTCTTCAAAGGAGATCGGGCCCATATGGTATTCTTCAACTACGCATCGATGGAAATGTCGGCGAAGATCGTTTATTACGGCCCGGGTCTCTGCGGCAAAACGACAAACCTCAAATGGATTTTTAATCAAATGCCGCAGGCTCGGCGCGGAGAGATGGTTTCTTTGGCGACCGAAACGGATCGAACGCTCTTCTTCGATTTGCTTCCCCTGAGTCTCGGCAAGGTCGGTGATTTCACCACTCGGATCCAATTGTATACTGTTCCAGGCCAGGTTTTCTACAACTCCACCCGCAAACTCGTGCTCAAGGGCGTCGATGGAATCGTTTTCGTTGCGGATTCCCAAGAACCGATGCTCGATGCCAATATCGAAAGCCTCGAAAACCTTCAGGAAAACCTCAACGAACAGAAACTCTCACTCCGGAAAATTCCCTGGGTCATTCAGTTCAACAAGCGTGATCTCCCGGGTATTCTCCCGGTCAATGTCCTCAATCGGCATCTTAACTTCATGGACGTCCCATTCTATGAATCCGTTGCCATGTCGGGTGCGGGTGTCATGGAAACCCTTGCCGGGATTGCCAAGCTGACACTCAGACACCTCAGGAAGAAAGCCGGCGAGGACCTGGCGGAAGATTCGCCCGAAATGAAGATGTTTGAAGAAGAGCTCTTCCGGGCTCTCGGTGGTGACCCTTCCCAGGCGATAAAACCGGTTGCCCCCGCTCCCACCCCACCCCGGATCACCCCTCCTGTCGTGACGCGAAGCGCACCCGAGAAAACAACGCCACCCCCTTCTCCTGCCCGCACGTTTCCCGAATCTGAAGTAGAACTCGCTCCACCACCTCCAGGACTCGAAGACGACGATTCCATACCGTTTGAAGAGGAACCCGTTGCCACACCGATTGCACCACCCCGACCGGATCCTGAACAGAAGGTAAAGGTCCAAGCTGCCACTCCCACTATCTCGATACCGGTCGGCGCGCACACGCGTACCGAAGCCGAAGGGCATGTCATCGAGAAGGATGTGGTTCAGAAAATCCGCATCCCAATCAAAGTCACGAAAGACGACGATGTCTCGCATATCAACCTGAATCTCAAACTCGAAATCGAATGCGTCCTGGTGTCCGAACTTGAAAAACGTCAGGAATCCCGTGCCGAAAAACTGGCTACCAAAGCTCTCGAGGATTTCCTGCTCGGAAAAACCAAGAAAAAACCATGAGCATCATTCCGGGAAACTCTGTCGCTCCAAAGCGTGTGTTATTCTTGATCGGTTTCTTTTCGACGCTGTTCATGACATCCGTGATGCTGGCAGAAGTCTACATCTGGCAGGATGAAAACCACATCACTAACATCTCGAATATCAAACCTGACTGGTGGACGGACGAAATGTCACAGCAGGAGCAAGGAACCGTCGTGTTTCAAGGCGAATCGACACCTTTGCCCGGCAAATTCGTCGGCGACAAGGAAAATCGCAAGTTTCATCGCATCTCATGCGAACAGATCTACAATCCGCAAGGGAAGATGGCGATTCCACCTGAAAAGATCGTCTGGTTTCAGAGTACCGATGAGGCTTTGTCTCAGACTTTCATCGCGTGCGATCATTGTAAACCGACTAGCAGCACGAGTGACAAAAATCAATAGGAGGCAAGTGCGGGCATGGATGATGTAAGACGATCAACCTTCGGACGATCGATCGTGATCATACTGTCGATCATACTTGGTGTCATCCTCGCCTGGTTTGTGTTAAAACCCCTACTCGGTCTGTTCTTTTTCCTGCTCTGGACCTTCAGCGGCTTCGTAGCTTTTATCTTCAGAGCTCTTCTCTTCATTGCGATCTCGTTTGCCGCCATCATGGGCCTTCTGATTCTTATTTCCTGGCTGATCCGTGAGTTCCTGGACTGATCGGGACCCCACTCCCGGTCGAACCCGCCTCCACTGATCCATCCGCAACAACGCATCATCTGAACGGATCTCTTCCAGTAACAAGCATACATACATGATCTGCTCTCGATCCATTTTCCCCGGATCGAGTCGGTCAATGAAAGTGAGCGTCGTATTACCGAGTTTCGCCAGTGCGTGAATGGCGATTCCGGACACGGGTGAATGGCGCAACACCACCGAAACTAGAAATTCGATCGCTCGATCACCTCCAACTTTCCCCAACGCGAGAATCTCTCCACGACGGGGATCCCGGTTCTCCTCCTCACAGCGTTCGATGATCAGGTCGGTAAGATCCGGTGGTGCGATTTCCGCCAGTTTCATCATGGCCGTGTCACGCACGGTTTGTGACTCATCCCCAAGGGCCGCAATGACAAGCGAAAGCGCTCGATCGGGTTGCTTCTGAACGGCTTGTTGCAAAGCCAGATCCCGGATGTCCGGTGACGGATCATGAATGGCCCGGTCGTACAAATACACTGTTGCTTCGGGGGACACATCATATTTCATCGCGAGCAATGCTTGATGACGGATCAACGGCGATGGGTGTCCCAGTTCGGCCTGAAGATACTCGAATCGAACCAGGGGCGCTTGCGCGGATAGATCGCGAATCCGTTTCTTGATCGATTCTTCGGAATCCCCAGCAATCCAGCTTGTTTCAGTCTTGTCGGCCGATTCCCCTGCCTCGATTCGCACTTCATCCGTCTTCTGGTGATAATAGACTCCTCCGGCGATGACCCCGGCGATGAAAGCCCCAATGAGGATATGTTTCCGCGCTTGCATCACCAGTCAATCTACCTTATCCACACACGGAAACTCAACAGTACCACGGCATTGACGGAACTTTCATTTGACAAACCAATCCATAGGATTATAGTCAAATTGGGGAATTTCGAGGAAGCAGGAGGGGGGGAATGGATCCGGATCGATCAAACTTGAAAATTCTGGTGGTCGACGATGATGTCATGATGCGGCAGGTTCTGAGCCGCATTCTGATCAAAGATGGCTACGAGATCGATGTGGCGGACGGATCGCAATCCGCCATGAGCAAGCTGACGAATGCCGAATTCGATCTCTTGATTACCGATATTGTAATGTCCGATGGAACCGGCGTGGAACTTGTAGAGCGAGTGCGGATGCTTTATCCGGATATCCTGGTCATCGTCGTTGCGACTTACAGCGATATCGATGCCGCGGTGAGCGCTATGCGTCTCGGTGCATCCGGGTTTG
>CAYYMM010000203.1:0-4296 GCA_964472395.1 uncultured bacterium
CCGAATCGGGTAGATAATCCGGAGGCGATCGATCCGTCCAGACCCCGGAGAATTCATCACAGTAATACACCGCACTCGAGTTGCAGATGAACAGTTCCCTGCGGGTCCAGGGCGAGGCGATCAGATGACAGGAATACACCTGTGGAGGCGCCGGGATTGCATTCCACGATTCCCCGGAATCCTCGCTGACGTTCACCTCCCCCTCATCCAGATGGACAATCAACCGGGGATAACTCCGGGATACCGCAATCGTTCCGGACAGGTTCCCCCGCGGGCCGATTTCACGGAACACCGCACCTGAAGCATGATCGGAGAGAAAGAGGAACCCTCCGATCAGCACAACTACCGACAATACGACAAATCGCTGCGTTGCCATGCTCTCTTGTCTCCGAAAACTGTTGTCTGTACCGACCCGAGTAAACGTCAAACGGAAAATCAGATTTATCGAATTATATTTGTCTTCAGGAAAAAATGCAATTGAGGAGCCGCGCTCCGGAAACAGCAGGGATTCACGGAACACGGCGAAGGATCATGACCGTGAAATCGTCCGTATACGCTTCATTCCCTGTAAACTCCCGCGTCGATCGAATGATCGCATGGATGATCTCCCAGGGCGCGAGATGCCGGGTTTGACGCGTAATATCCAGAAGCCGCTCGAAACCATACTGGTTTTCCTCCCGATCGAGACATTCAATCACACCATCGGTATAGAGCATCACCATGTCACCCGGGTTGAGCAACACTGCGGCCTTGGAATAGCCCGCGGACTGAAACACACCCAGAACCGGTCCACCCGTTATCAACTCCTCGGTGCTTCCGTCCGCCCGGATCAATACGGGAGGGGTATTCCCGAAATTCGAATAAAGAAACTCACCGGTTTCAGGAGTCAATACACCGTAACTCGCCGTGACAAAATCCGATTTCCGAGATGATTCCGGGAGTTGCCTGTTGAGAACATCTCCGATGAACGACGGATCTGGATTCTGTTGCATGTTGGCACGAAGCAGAGCCCGGAATGCCGACATGATCAGAGCGGCTGAGATTCCTTTTCCGGATACGTCCGCCACGACGAAACCCCATGCACGGTCTTGAATCGGAATATAATCGAAGTAATCCCCTCCGAGTTGATGGCATGGGATGCATATTCCATCGATTTCGTATCCATCGATAACGGGTGCTTCGTGAGGAAGAAGCTGAGTCTGGACATCGCGCGCCATGAGAATCTGCTCTTCGATTCGTTGTTTTTCGATCAGCTGCCGGTGCAGCAAAACCTTGTCAATCGCCATTCCTGCGACAATCGCGAAAAAACGGAGAGTCTCGAGATCGAGCGTGGAAAAGGCTCCGGCGCGATCGCTCTCCAGGTTGAGAGCACCCATCGCGCGCTGCTGTTTGATGATCGGCACGGCGATCTCGGAGAGTGTGGATTTTCGCCCCTCGACATAGCGGGTGTCCAGACGAATATCACTGACAAGCACTGACTCGGCAGTCCGGATCACATGCCCGATAATCCCGGCACCGGTGGTCAGCATCGTGTCGTATTCAGGAGGCCCGGGATCGAATCCGCGCTGAGCCACACCGGCGATGATTGTCCGGCTGCGGTTCGGAATGAGATCTCCGATTGCGCGGTTGAGAACGAAGATGCCGGCCGCGTCGAATGGAATGATGGTGTGAATGGTATCGAGAAGATAATTCAGGATGAGATCCAGATCGAGCGTATCGCGGATCTCATCCGTCACCTTCAGCAGCAGGGCACACTTTGTATCCGAGCTCAATCCTTTTTTTTTCCGATCCACACAATCACCTATGATCCGCGCATCAGCAGGGCATTTGCACTGACCGTGAACAGTAGAAACAAGGATCCGAACGCAACGATCGGGATGGCGAACTGCGGTGTGTCCAGGCCGATCATGACGACAGCCGTCACCGCGCTGATCACCATCAACACGGTCATACCGGTCAGAATCGCCCGGTTTCGGCCGGTGCGAGTCGAGAAGATCCCGGAAGTCGGGATGACCAGCAACAGAGCAAACACCGAAATCGCTATCAGGAAACGAGCATGCGTCAGCGCAGCCGCAATGCCGCTCGTGATCGAAAGACCCAGACACAGCGCCACCAGATTCGACGCACGGATTTCGTCCGGGAGCAGGACTCGACGGGCGACCTTGTCCAGCCGCAGCAGGAGATTGAACATGGGGACGGCGGTCCAGGACAGAAACAACCAGATGATATACAGAATCCCGACAATGCCCCAGACGATCTGATGGTCGGGATCCGATCGGATGGCAGTTCGAGCGATTTTCGCGAGGATGAAGAGTCCCAGCACCAGAAGCCCTCTGACCCGGGGCGGCAGACGGGACATCCACAGAAAATAGGCCAGTATCGGACGATACAGCGGATTCCGTGCGCGGAACGATTCGATGATCCCTTCGCGCGCCCACTCGAAGTCGGGCTGGAGCCTGAGCGCCTCACGAAATCCGTCCATCGCATCGTCGTACTTCCGCAGGTGCAGGTTCGCCCACCCGCGATTGGCATGCGACATCGCGTTATCCGGCTCCCTCATGAGCGCGTTCTGAAGCGACTCGGCGGCTCGTCCGGGCTGTCCGGATTTGACCAGTGCGATCGCCCGCGTGTTTTCACAATCCACATCCTCGGGATCGATTCTCAACCCCTGCTCCGCCACGCGTATCGCATCTTTCCATTGCGCCTGCGCGAGATGGATGTTCGCTTTGAGGCGGAAGAAGCGGATATCATCCGCATTCAGCCTGAGCGCTTCATCGATCGAATGCATCGCCTCCAGATAATTCCCGGTATCGTGCAGCACCACGGCCAGAATGAAGTGAAAACCGGGATGTTCGGGATTCAGCGAAACCGCATGACGCGCCTCATCCATGGCCTCACGGTAACGATCCAGATTCGCCAGAGTCAGCGCCATCAACGCACGCGGTTCAGGATCCGATGCGTCCTGCGCGATGCACTCCCGCAACTGCGCTTCCGCCAGATCGAACCGTCGTGTCCGCATCATCAGTCTCGCACGTTCAATCCCCTGTTCCATCCATCTGTCCTCTCTGTTTCAACCCTACACCTTCAGATACTTCGCGACATCGTCGTACATTCCATCCTGATTGGCGTACAGAATGTAGTTTCGAGCCGACGCCAACCATTCCCGTGTCGATGGCTTCACACGAGCCGCAGCCTCCATCAGATCGGCCTGCGTGATCGGCATCGCCCGTCCGGATTTCATCGCCTGTTTGAGACGACTTTCCGTGGCCAGATCGACGACCGACTTCAGATCAGCACCCGAAAAACAATCGGTTTTCCTGACGATTTTTTCATAATCAATCGGTTCGATCAACCGATCCGACAGCATCAGTCTGAGAATTGCATGACGGGCTTCGGGATCCGGCGGCGGCACGAAGATGATCCGGTCAAAGCGGCCGGGCCGCCGGAACGCCGGATCGATATGCCAGGGTGCATTCGTTGCGCCCAGCAACAGTACACCGTCATTCGATGCAACCGACCCGTCCATTTCCGACAGGAACTGGTTGATCACATGCCGACCCGCCTGAACCCGCATATCACTCCGGCGCGCTCCGAGCGCATCGACCTCGTCGAAAAACAACACACACGGAGGATGCTTCCGGGCACACTCGAAGATCTCATGCAGATTCTTTTCACTCTGCCCCAGATACAGATCCAGAACCTCATGAATCCCGATCGGCATGAAGTACGCGTCGATCTCACCGGCCGCCGCCCGCGCCAGAAACGTCTTTCCGCATCCCGGCGGACCATACAGCAAAATGCCGCCTCCCGCCTTTTTCCCATACGCCTGATACAGCTCGGGATGCTTCAACGGATGGATGATCTTCAGGCTGATCTCTTCCTTTACCTCCTCCATTCCACCGACATGCTCGAAACGGATCGTCGATCGAAGCACGACGGGACCGTCGGCTCGCTCCGATAAACCGATATCCTGCAAACCGGTATCCGGATCGATCTCCTGAATCGGCTCGCCGTCACCCGGTTTCTCGTCCATGGATCGCGGATCTTCGTCCTTTTTCTCCGGTTGAGGCGCACCCGCACCGGTCATCCCGGACAGGAGTTCTCTGGCGGAATCGATGAGCGGCTGAGGGGCTGTTTCTTTTCGTATGAGATCTTCCAGAATAACGATGGCCACCGACCGCCGCTCGATCTTCAGATACACGCTGGCGAGTCCCAGGAGGATGTCGGGATCGTCCGGAGCGACGAGGAGCGCCTGGCGGTATTCGGTTTCCGCTCCGGAGTAATCCTGATCACCGA
>CAYYMM010000204.1:0-4230 GCA_964472395.1 uncultured bacterium
TCATACGCGTACTGATCCCTGCGCTCCAGACAGATCTCCTCGATCCCCGTGATGTTGTGCGCGCCGTCATACGTGTAATCCCGGCTTTCAAAGAGAGGTTCCGGGATCCCGCCTGGGGATTGTTCATGGATGATTGAGTCGGTTCGCCAGGCTGAATCGTATTCATATTCACTCGTTATCCCATTGCCTCGGGTCAATGTCATGACCGATCCGGTCACATGGTGGATGACGGAGTCGAGCAACCCGATCGGATCTCCCTGAACCGGTTGGAATGTTACGGATTGTAGACTGTCCTGCCCATCCCGATACTCGTATTGCACCGTACCCAGCAACGCGCTGTCATCAGCTCCATCGTAATACTTCACCTGCAACAGCCGCCCGAGTTCTTCGACTGTCCCGGTTTCGTATTCATACCGCAATCGCAGTGTCACGCTGTCTTCGGGATTGTCCGGATCGTCCACGGTCAAGACCTTCTCCCGGTTTCGCCCCAGAGCGTCGAAATCCGGCCATGCGAGCCGCGTCTCACGAGTCGTCCCGGCTTCGGTCAATGTCTCGAGAGCAGTCATGCGCCCCTGGAGGTTGTCACCGGAAATCAACCCGCTTAACCCATCTCCATCGTAATGCTGCCGGATCTGAAGGGTCTGAATCCCGCTGGTACTCGGACTGGCAAAGTCGACGGAGGTAATCCGTCCCAATTCATCATAACCCGTTATGTTCCTCGTGCTGCCATCATGCGATTCGGTTCCGGTCATTCGTCCGGTCACCGGATCATACGCATAGTACGTGTCGCCGGTTTCCGGATGCGTCTCGCGGATCACGCGTCCCAGATTGTCATACTCGAAGAAGCGCTCCTGCCAGCCGGCCTCACGATCGTATTGCATCACGTGCTTGAGATTACCCAGCAGATCGTATTCATAATAGGTTTCGTTGTAATTATCTCCGTTGGCCGGCAATCTCACTTCCACAGTCCGTCCGTTGCCGTCGAGTTTATTGATTGTTGTATTCGAATTCCCATCGGTCTGAAATACCCATCCGGGTTGATACGCGACACGGATCACGTTCCCGGCGGGATCCTTGCTCCGCAGCGGTCGTCCCATCACATCAAACTCCAGGTTGACCCAGAATCCGTCATCGTGACTGGTCGGGACTTTCGTGAGTGGCACACTGGCATACTGTGTCCGGCCATAAGCATCCCGGCGCATAACGACACGGCCCTTTCCACCGGTTCCGACATCTGCCGTGTATTCTACCCAATCCGGCCGTCCCAATCCGTCAACCTGTCTCTTGGATTCCATCCCGGATTGCGTTACCTCATCGGTTCGAACATTCCGATAATCGTATGTGATCTGCGCCCCTACTACCGGAAGAACGACTTTGGGGCGACCAATCGCGTCATACTCGAATGCCGTGGCTCCGCCGTTGATATCCAGCATCTCGGAGGGTTGCCTGAAAACAGAATCAAACGTGATGCTCGTCTGCTTGCCGTCCGTCAGTTGCACACACAAATCCGCCGATCCTTCCCACCAGAGATACTCCATAAAAGTGGCATCCGGATTTGTAATCTTGCGAACATTACCCCTCGGGTCATAGAGCAGCACCGTGCGGAGATTCTCCGTGGATATCTCTTTCGGTAATCCGAGCGGCAGGCCGGTGTACAGATAACTCGTGGTGACCTGCTCGTCGCCCTCGCGTTTGACGCGCTGCGTCATCGGCAGTCGAAGCAGGTTCTGCCCGAGATATCCAGATTCCCATGTGTATTCGACACTCGAGAGAAGTGTATCCCCTTCAGATCGATCGATCGAAACGGGATTGGTTGTGGTCCAGGGAGCGCCAGGGTCATGGTTCTGATAACCGAAGGAGGTTTCGATTGTTCTGTTCTCGGGGGTGATGCCCGGAGGAACGCTCTGGGTATGATCCACAAACTCCGTCGAGGTCGTTTTTCCGAGAAGCCGAATTGCAGGCCGTTGCTGCATGCAGGGATGAGTATATTGCTGGCAGAGATCTCTGAGATCGTAAATATCATACGTCGTTTGCATCGCCACGGTCTGGTCCTGATCGGGGTGAATGAGTTCATAGGATGTGAGCAGGCCCATCTGCTGCTCCGATGCACCGTTCGCCACGCTTTTGAAGCGGTATCGCTCGGTCCTCAGGAGATTCTCGGGTGACGGCTCGAATGCCGCATGGGATGAGACCGTTGCTGTCATTCCGGCTGCAGGGGATTCGACAAACGCAAACACCATACTCCCCGTGATTTCCTCTGATCGGCTTCCATCCGTGGCCTTGATGATGTTCAGTGTGGCATTGTGCTCGAGGATCGGCACGCTTCCGCCATCACGATACCTGCGGTTTTGAGGAGTCTCGGTTTTATAGATGTATTCGAAGGCACCACCTTCCGGCAGGATATGCCGCCGGATCAGCTTGGAAATCGGATCACCGGGTTGATTGCCGGTATAGTATTCGAACGTATCGACCAGTGGAGCATCCCCTGCGTCTGCCGGACGCGTAATCGTTTCGAGTAACTGATGATGCTCCACCTCATGCGAATAACCGAATTGTGCGATGACGGTGCCATTGAGAATCAACTCGCGGGTGACCGGCGGTGGATCGAGCGAATTGGGGTCATCGTACCAGGAGTCCTCATTATTGAACATGATAATGTTGGACTTCAAACCGAATTCATGCGTGATGCTGGTGATCGTATAAAATTCTCGAACGAACTGATGTGTGATTCCGTCGATGGTGTATTCCATCGAATCGGGATGTTTTTGATATACGATCCGGATCAGAGGGCTCTGAGCGAACGCCGGTTGAATCGTGTTTACGAGCCACATGTAGGTAAAATCGGAGCAATCCTCATGCGGACAAACACCGCGGGGCACCTTGCAGACATCCTGGAATACGTAGGTCACGCCCGTATCCGACGTAACCGTTGCGGTCACATCGGGATCCATCGGGCTGTCGCCGCCTTCAAACAGCAATGTCCATCCGTCTTCGGACACATAGGGTCCCATCGTGTACTCCGCATTGGTGCAATATACCACGCGAGAGGAACCATCCGGACCCAGGATGACGGGAAGACTGCCGGATCGGAGAATCACCTTGCCCAGCCCGAATTCCCATCCCACACCGAACTGGCCCTGTCGTGCCCATGTTTCCCAGGGCCCGACGTTCTGATCGAGATACAACCGGCTGTTGTGATGCAGAGCGATCGAGAAGTCGAAGCCACCGTCTCCCGGAAGGGACGCGATGCCGGCCGTGAGATCCATCGTGCCCGAGAACAGATCGATCTGCTCGCCTCCGAGACCCGTGTAGTAGGTCCGGCCGGGTTGCATTCCCTCGGGCTGAAAATGCGGCGGTACGAAATCACGATCGAAAAACATGGAATCCGGATCCACATCGCATGGATCGGCGACCGGGCACATGACCATTTCATTCACGATGATCGGTTCATACAGATTCAATTCGGTAATCGCCACGATTTCATACCCCGGATTGGCCTCGGATGAACCGCACTTCACATGCGTGACAAGCCCCGCGTTGTCATACGCGATCGGAATGATCCGGTAATATCCCTGTCCGGGCAGCGTGCACCGGAAAATCGCCTTCATCTCTCCGGAATCATCGGGTTCAAATCGGGTGCTCGTGGTCTTGAGGTAGATCCATCCACCCGATAGCTTTTGTTGTTCGATGCGAATCGTCACATCGGACATGGGACATCGACCGGTTGCGGGAGTCGCGGTCGGGTCGGGGCAGTACGACACGTACCCGGTCACGTTATGACACTCACATCCATTCGGCGTATCATTCAGATGGACCCAGTAGTCCGGTGCCTCGAATGCGTAATTCGTATCGAATCCCCAGTCGAGAAAATGATTGTTTTGCCGGAAATCCGCTCCGAACAGTGTTGCTCCCAGATCACCCTCGTAGCCTTGGGTATCCCAGTTGAGCGGGATGCACATAGGAACATACGCATTGCCTGCCTCGATGATTGGCATGTTCCCTCGTGTGATTTTTTTCGAAAACTCGAGTTTCTCTTCGTATGAAGGCGGTCCGGAAGCGGGTCGCCCGTAATCGGCAAGGAATCCGTCACAATGCACGCGACCTTTGGGTGTTGGGGTTGGAGACGGATTACTCGGGGTCGATGTAAACGTCGGGGTTGAGGAGGGATTGGGAGTGGGTGACCAGGTCGGATTTCCGGGTTGCTGAGTCGGGTAGGGTGTTGGCGTGGGG
>CAYYMM010000205.1:0-4157 GCA_964472395.1 uncultured bacterium
GAGGGCCCGATCATACTATGGGAAACCCAAAATTGGGTTCTCACATCGATGCCTCTATCCTTTCGTTCCTTTCCCATGTTCGAAATCCAATTCGAGGAGAGAGAGCAAGACATTTACATCATTCACACTCCAAGGATGGCATCGAGGATCGTTGTGAGCCTTGGCCACGATCTGCAACAGATCGACGAAGACACATGGATCGGTGTGTTGAATGATGAAGAGCGAGACCAAATGGTCATGCTGGACTGTGAGATTATTCGCATTCCGAATGAACCTCATTCAAGGACGGAGCGTACGGCGACATTTGAAGAACCCCAGTGGACGGAGCAGATTCAATTCCTTGTCGATCAGATATCGGCTGATCGGGCGTTTCAGACGATCCAGACTCTTGCCTCGTTTGGAACCCGGTTTTCGAATACACAAGGCGCTCATGAGGCGGCAGATTGGATCGCGAACGAATTCATATCACTGGGATTCGGTGTCTGGTTTCAGAATCACACGCCATCGATGGCGCCCAATGTTATCGCGGAGAAGCCGGGAACGCTGATCCCAGACGAAATCGTCATTGTCTGTGGTCATTATGACTCGACATCTCGTATGGCCTCCACGTTAGCACCGGGGGCGGATGACAATGCTTCCGGAGTTGCGGGCGTCCTGGAGGTTGCTCGAGTATTATCCGGGATATCTTCAGAACGAACGATTCGATTCATCGCATTTTCGGGCGAGGAACAGGGGCTTTTTGGTTCACAGGCATATGCCCAATCTGCCTCGAATGCAGGTGATGAGATTATCGGGGTGTTCAATGCGGATATGATCGGATGGGCCTCACCCTATCCGGAAGACTTGGATTGCGTCGTCAATGCACGCTCCGCAGATCTCGGGCATTACACCGCATCATGTGCGGCACTGTATGGATCGAACCAGGTCCAGATAGTTGTCAACGGATCGCTTACTTACTCGGACCATTCTCCCTTCTGGCAGTATGGATATCCGGCGCTTCTGGGGATTGAGGATGTTCCCATCGAGTATCCCTATTATCACACGATCGAGGACACGCCTGACAAGATTGATACGACCTTGCTGGGAATGACCTCGCGTATCATGACAGCCACGGTCGCTTCGCTGGCAGGATGTTCTGGTTCGACAGGTTTTCCCGATAAACTTGGGGTTGAACTGGATATGGATGATGTGAATCTAACAGGTGGTGATCATTTTCGACTCGGCATCACGTACTGGAACGATGATCCGGTTCAATGGAGCTTACCCCTGTTCATCGTTCTCGATGCCTGGGGATCGTATTATTTCTGGCCTTCATGGACGTCCGAAATCGACAGTCAAACGACTGTGTTCGATCCTGTTTCAATTGTTCGAGATCTGGACATTCTCGAATTCGAATGGCCGTATGGGGCGGGGACGGCGTCCAGTATCCATTTCTGGTCTGCAGTTCTTTCTGAAGACAAATCCGAGATCATCGGTGAATCCGATCTGATCGAATGGGGTTACTATTGATCGAGAGATGATTGTGTGAAGATCGGCTTCAGATCGGGCGTGTATCACTCAGATCAGGATGTTCACGACCATAAGCCATGTTGACAAATCGAAGTTCCGAGACCAACTCGGCGACGGATTGAAAACGATCCTCGGGATCCCGCTGAATGGATCGAATTATCACATCTTCCAATTCGTCTGGGATCTCTCCGTTGAATGAACTCGGAGGATCTGGATCGTTGTAGAGGTGCTGGCGGATGATGGCCATGATGTTCTGTCCGGTGAAAGGGAGTTGTCCTGTGAAGATTTCGTACATGACCATCCCGAGCGAATAAATATCGCTTCGTGCATCGACCGGTTTCTGCATGATGGCTTCCGGACTGATGTATTCAGGAGTCCCTAGGATGCTTCCATCGGTCGTCAGTCCCTGGATTTGATTCGACTTGGCTATGCCGAAATCCAGTATTTTCGCGACACCGTCTTCTGATACCATGATATTCTGACTTTTGATGTCTCGGTGGATGACACCGACCTTGTGGGCGGCAATCAAACCCGAACAGATATCCATCAAGAGCCGGATACCGTGAGGGATGCTGAGGAAACCCTGATCCTGAATGATGTGTTTGAGTTGTTCTCCATTGAAGAATTCCATGGTAATGAATTTGATGCCATAGAGTTCGCCGAGATCGAATATGCGGATGATATTGGGATGATTGACTTGTCGTGCCAGTTTAATTTCCTGCTTAAATCGCGCAACAGCATTCTCGTCGAAAGTCAACTGGGGTGACAGGATTTTAATCGCGATGATTTCGTCGAGTTCGATATCCTTGGCTTTATAGACCGTGCCCATGCCTCCGGAACCGAGATGCTTGAGGATCTGGTATCGATCGCCAAACTGTTGTCCTTCCTGAATATGCATGAAACTGAGTGGGGTTCTCGGTTTGGTGCCGGACGCCAGTGTCTCGGAAGGCGTCTCGCCGATCAAAGTGCCTTCGTCGGCTTGAGCTGAGGAATCCTGTTCCGCCAGTTCTTGGATCTTCTGTAATCGATTGTAGTAAGCCTGCTCACGTTCATCGGCGTTGAAATCTTCACGAAGAATGGCATGGAACGCCACATCAGAAGGTATGGGGGCGTCTTCAAGCTGAAGCGGATGCTGCGCCTGCCATTGTCGGAGCAGATCCGGGGAGTGGGTTTCAAGACGCCCGATGATGGTGTTGGCGTCCTCCGTGAAATCGGATTTCACGAACAGACGGGCGATCTCATAAAGAGTGCTTGCGTGTTGATCAGGATCGGCGATGATGGCAAATTCCGTGAGAAATCGTTTTGCGGCAGGCGTCACGTATTCTTTTTGTTTCGATATTCCGAGTGTTTTTTCGATCGCGTTGAGATAACCGTCGGCATCCGGAGGAACAATGGTGGCTGCCTTGATGGCGAGATCGAGTTCACCGGCAGATTCATACGCGCTCGCGGCAGCCATCGAATCATTGATCTTCAGATAAAGATCCCCGGCCCGTCGTGCCTCACCCGCTTTCATGTAGTGATCCGCCGCGAGTTTGAAATTTTTATCTCGCTCGTACGACACTGCCGCTTCATTGAAGAATCCACCCTGGGCATATGCATATCCCGCATCCGCGAACATGTTCATCCGATCGTACGCCTCGCCTGCCTTGCGGAACTCGCCCGCAAGCACCAGATTCCGACCTTCTTCATCGTACTGACCGATCTGGAAATACAGATGAGCGGCGCGTTTGTGATTGCCGGCTCTCGAATATGATGAGGCGGCCAGCCTGAACAAGCGGATGGTTTCATCCGGAAGGTTGACCGGTTCTCCGGGAATGTGCCTGATTTCCGGAATCTTTCTGAGCAAAACCTCATAGGCCTCAGATGCCCTGCGATGATCTCCAGCCCTTGCATAAGCCTGAGCAGCTCGCTCGAAATCTTTCCGATCCGAGTAAAAATCCCCAAGAAGATCGAAATGATGACCGCGCTGTAAACAGGCAGCTGCATCTTGACCTCTTCCTAGAATCAGCGCTTGCTCTGCGGCTTTGTCCCATCGTTTGAGTTGACCGTAGGCTTGCATTGCTTCTTCGTGAGCGCCGGCCTGTGAAAACAGCAACGCAGCGCGCTCGATATTGCCGTTTTTTAATACCTTTCTGGCTTCTTTGAAGAGTTCTTTATCCACGATTCGCAGGATCCTTGAACTGGTTGAACAGGGAACGATCGTAGGCGTGTTGTAATGCATCCTCGAGGAGAATACGTCCTTCCCGGACATATCGCGCCAGCGCCTGATCCATCGTTTGCATACCGGTTTTTTCTGATTCTTGTGCCTGCATGAGGGTGTTGATCTGATAGGTTTTCCCCTCTCGGATCAGATTGCCCAGAGCGGTAGATCCAATCAGGATTTCAAGTGCCGCAACACGACCGGATCGATCCGAGGTCTTGACTAGTTGTTGCGCAACCACTCCTCGCAGCGTGATGGATAGCTGAGTTCGAACTTGTTCTTGGGCATCCTTCGGGAAGACATCAATGATGCGATCAACGGTCTTGCTGCAGGACTGTGTATGGAGTGTGCCAAAGATCAAGGTCCCGGTCTCCGCACAGGTCAAAGCCAGTGAGATTGTTTCGATGTCACGTAACTCGCCGACCAGAATGACATCCGGTGACTCCCA
>CAYYMM010000206.1:0-4072 GCA_964472395.1 uncultured bacterium
GCCACTCCCATAACCGCCGCCCCCGCCGCCTCCGCCACTTCCTTCTCCCCCCGCTGCCTGCCCCTGCATCGAAATGATGCCGTACTGGTAGACATCCATGGCAATGTGCGTCACGCCTTGGGCCGCGAGATACAGCCGGGCGCCACCCTGATCCTTCAACCAGGCCACGCTCTGAACGAAGATGCTGAGGAGATGCTGGACTTCCGGTACGGTGAGACCGGTCGAAAAACTGATGCTCGAAATGTTCCGCGCTTCCATCAGTTCCGCAAACTGCTGCAAAAACCGCGTCTGCTTCCGAATCCGGATCTCGTCGATCAGAAACTCGCTGCCAACCATCGTCAGAACCACGATTTCCTTGCCGGAGAGCAGCGTCTGAATGACGGAATGACAGGACTGCAGCAGAGGCGGAAGACCGGGATGATCAGCGGGATACATCGATGCGCCCCGGATCGCCAGGATGAGGCGTTTGACGAGATTCTCCGCCTGCCGCGCCAACATCGTATCCGAGATGCGGCTGGCCATCGCATCGCCACGGGACTGCCCCGAGATCGAATCGCCGCTCGCAAGCTTCTCGACGGTCCCCTCCGACAACGACAACGTATACCCGCCGTCCTCCGCCGAAAGAAAATCCGCCTCCTCGAAAATCGATTCGAGGATCGCCGTGGCCGCCGTCGCAAAATCCGCACGCTGGACCTTCAGTTCGAACGGATTGGATCTGAGGTTGAGGAGCGCGAGCCGCATCAGGGTGATGAGATTCTTTTCCAGGAGCGGATACCCGGACTCCCCGAGCCGGAAATCGAGAATCAGCGCGATCTGCAGCAGAATGTTGAAACGCGCCTGAAGCAGCAGCATGTCGGTCTCTTCGAAATCCCGGCACTGATCGAACAGCGCCAGTGTTTCCTTGAGATGACCGGATGCACCCATGGCGGAACGGAAATCCGTCACCCACTGCCGCGGACTGCTCCGGGTCCAGACCGGGAGATTCAGAAACAGGCAGAATATCCCCGTCGACCCTTCGTTTTCGAGTGACTGCGTCGAGACTTCATGCACCAGTCGCGCGGCATTGGCGGCCGTCTGCTTGCGACAATACTGCGACGCCGTCTCATCCCGACGGGCCTTGTCCTTCAACCTTCCGAGCAATCCCACCAATTGCTCATACAGTTGTGCCCCGATGTCCTTTTCAGCCATGCCAAGACTCCCATCACGAGGCACTCACCCTTTGCTTCAGGGGTATTCATATCAGGAGAACGCAGTCGCGTCAAATAGCAAGTCCGGAACATGCGAGCCGACTCGAACTTTATACTTGACAATTTCAGTCCAGATTCATAGACTTCAATCATGATCGCTTCCGCGCATCGCTGGAGCGATCATGAATCCCGGGGATGACACCCGGATTCAGACAACAATGAACCTCCTTTAACCCCCTGAACCAGGGTCCGGTCCCCACCGGACCCATTTTTTATAGATACCCCAGTGCTTTCAGGGCATCCTGGAGGTCGCTGTCCAGCAGATCGTCCGAACCGTGGTTTTTCGCATCGATCGCACGCACCGCCGCTGCCTCTTCAGCCATCTCCCCCGTCATCGTCTCGTCGGGAACCCGCTCAGGAGACTTTTCCTGCGGATCCTGCGCAAGATCGAAGGATTCCCATTGTTGCCCCGCGAGATCATGGATGAGTTTGAAGTCGTTCCGCATCACACCGGACTCGAATCCCCGCCGACAGAACCGGGCCATCGGAGTCTGTGATCCGTTCCCCTTCGCCGCCCTCAGATCCCGTCCTTCCGCTGTCGGCATCGGAGGCAGTTTCATCCATGCCAGCAGAGTCGGCACGATATCGATCGATTCGACTACCTCCGGATGAAGACCGGTGTTCGCCTCATCCGCCCGGTCATTCATGATGAGGGGGATGTGGATTTCCTGTGCATGCAGCGAACTGCCGTGGCCTGTGTACCCGTGTTCGTCGAGAAACATTTCGCCGTGATCCGCGACGACCACGATGAGCGGCGGGTGTTTTCCCGAGCGGACACTCCGGATGAGTCGCCCCACGTGCTGATCGAGATAGGCGACTTCCGCCGCGTAGAGCTGCCGGATGCGTGCGAGGTCTTCCGGAGGATAGTCCTTTGCGAGGGGGTTTTCGAGGCGCTTGACGGCCTCATCGTCGATGGGTCCCTCCGAGGCGTACAGGTTTCGGATCGGGGGGGCCGGGTTATACGGCATGTGCGGGTCGAAGCAATGCAGCCAGACCATCGATCGGTCCGTGCGATGACCGTCCAGCCAGCCGATCGCCTCGTCCACCAGCTTTTTCGCGCTGGGATGCATCTTGTCCTCCGTCACCGCAGTCTCCCCCGGCTTTCGCAGCATCGTGGTGACGGGACCGGACTGAGCACCCGATTTGCGCAGTTTGATATGATCGAGTCCCTGTTCGAGGCCTCGCGGGAACATCAGAATGCCGCTTGTGAACCCGGCCGTCGAAAAACCCTGCCGTTTGAGGTGTTCCGCGAGTGTCGTTTCGGTTTCCGGCAGGCTGTTGGTGTTGGCCAGCACCCGGAGATCCCATGTTGTCCGGGACGTGAAGATGGCGGCGTGCGAGGGGACGGTGAGGGGTGTCTGGCACATGGCCTGCGACCATTGGTGGCCCTGTTGGGCGAGGCGGTCGAGATTCGGCGTATGGATGAGGGGATTGCCGTAGCATCCGAGATGATCGGCGCGGAGCGTATCGAGAGTGATGATCAGCAGGGACCGAGGCGGGGCGGAGCGGTGACAGCCCGTGATGGCGATCGTCAGGCACACCAGCATCAGGATGGTTGTTTTGAGTTGTTTGAAGTGCCTGTTCATCATGTCGCCCTGTCCCTTCTCACCATTACCTCGTCGTGCCCCGACTCTCCGGGTCCCGTGATCATGGAATCGTTCCTGCTCTTCGATGTACAAGGGAACAGGGCTCAGGTCAACTCCCGGATCGAGGGAAGCGATCAGGCGAAATACAACTCCCAGCCGAACGTGAACCGGCCCGATCCGTCGATGACCGTTGTGATGTCGGGATTGGTCAAGGCGATGAGTTTGACACTTTTTCCGTCGGAGTAGCCGAAATCCTTCTCGATCGTGCGATTCTCACCATGATCGGCGAATGGATTATCGGGTGCGAGCCCTGAGAAACCATCTATTGACAGGCGGGATTGTTTTCAGCTTATCTGAAAATCAGCATGTGGAGGTCTAATGGGTTACTACTCGATGGATCGGGGATACGGTTATGGTAATCCTGTAGAATCTGTTGCAGGCGGAGTACATTCTGAAGCTCTCTTTATCGATGAGGACGTTATCAGATTTAACCCATCGGGTGTTGATTTTTGCGTTGTGCGAAGAGTTATTGTCTATGATGAAGATGAACATCAGTACTACAACCGCCTGGCGGTATTGGAATCCAGGCGGACGCCACATGACCAACCCTACGTAGATATCAATATTTTTCCAGCTTCGGCCGGCCACTATGAGCGTTTAAGTATCGACGATACATTCCGAGTTTCATTGGATGTGTACAATCCTCTATCCACTGAAATCCATGCTGACCTGGTCCTTATAAGTGCGATTTTTATTGAGTCTGAAACCTATTACCATTTTTACTGTCCTTCTGAAAGCACACTTTTCAGTGAAGTTTATTGTGGTATTCCGGTGATCATTCCGGGGAATCTGCACATTCAGAACGCCGCCGTGTATGAAGTCTTCCTTGGAGTTTTTCCCGAAGAATCATTTGATGTAGAATGGACGTGGTGGTGCGCACTGCTGGATCCGGTCTCCTTGCAGCCAATTTCCAATGTCTGTCATGATGCCACTGCTTTAGAGTTGCAGTAACAACATATAGGAGGATGAACACCCCCATCCCCGATTCCGGTGAATGTTCCGGCACCCTGCGGATGAATCACGGAATCATCCGGTGAACACTCCCTTTGATTCACGCGCGGCTTTCCATTACAACAGACTCGTGGTCCCTTTCACCATCCGTGAGGTGCATCATGCCGCTCATCCCGTTTCTGCTCGCCATCCTGATCGCCCCCGCACTGGCCTCCGACACGCCTCTAC
>CAYYMM010000207.1:0-3995 GCA_964472395.1 uncultured bacterium
GATTATCTCGAATTCAAACTCAACGAATGGCTCTCGACGGGACGCCTGAACGCCGATGCGATCGATACGGTGATCCCATCAAAAGAAAAGATCGCTCAGGGGGCACACGAGGTCGGGAATCGACTCGCGGTCGAGAACCGTGACAGCGAACTCCAGATTCTCGGACGCGCACTGGAAGTTGAAACCGAAACGAGTGATTTTTATCGGAAAATGGTTGAGACGATGGAACTCGATGCACGAAAGATGTTCGCCCGGTTTCTGGAAATCGAAAATGGGCATCTGGCGATTGTGGAAGCCGAAATCGACGCGGTGCAGAAGATGGGATTCTGGTTCGACATGCCGGAATTCAATCTCGAAATCCAGGGCTGATTTGCACACTTTCAGGAGTTTCATATGTGTTTCAAAGCGGTTCGTATTTCGGATTCTGTTTACTGGGTAGGCGCTGTCGATTGGTCCATTCGTGATTTCCATGGATACTCGACACATCATGGCACGACCTACAATGCCTTTTTGATCCTGTCGGACAAGGTGACTTTAATCGATACGGTCAAGAAGCAATTCTTCCCTGAATTGATGGCGCGAATCACGTCCGTTATCGATCCGACTCGCATCGATTACCTCATCTCCAATCATTCCGAACTCGATCATACGGGATGTCTGCCCGAGGTGATCGCCACGGTTAAACCGGATCGCCTTTTTGCGTCCCCGAAAGGAATCCAGGCGCTCGATCAGCATTTCCATGCCGGTTTTCCGATCGAACCCCTCCGATCCGGCGACATTCTGGATCTCGGAACTTGCCACCTGCAATTCCTCGAAACCAGTATGCTCCACTGGCCGGACAGCATGTTCACGTATCTTCCGGAAGACCGGGTCCTGTTCAGCCAGGATGCTTTCGGGATGCATCTGGCATCGAGTGAGCGATTTGCGGATGAGGTCAATCAGGACGTACTCGAATACGAAGCTGCCAAGTATTATGCGAACATCCTGATGCCATACTCCAGTCTCATTTTGAAACTGATCGAAACCGTTGGCAAAATGGGTATCGATATCGGCATCATCGCGCAGGATCATGGTCCTTTGTTCCGAAAATCGCCTGATTTCATCATCTCGAAGTATGCACAATGGGCCCGGCGTGAGATGAAGCGGAAGGCTGTTGTGGTTTACGACACGATGTGGCAGAGCACGGCGTCCATGGCGAATGCGTTATCCGACGGCATGTCGGCGTCCGGAGTGTCGGTTCGCCAGATGCATATTGCTGGCAGCCACCGTTCGGATATCGCGACCGAACTGCTGGACGCTGCCGCTCTGATCGTGGGATCACCGACACTGAACAACAACATGTTCCCGTCGGTGGCCGATGTTCTGGTGTATCTGAAAGGGTTGAAACCGAAGAATCTGATTTCAGCCGCATTCGGTTCATATGGTTGGGGTGGTGAAGCAGTCAAGCAGATCAGAGATCTTTTAACGGAGATGGGAACAGCGTATTCCGGAGATGTTCGTATCAAGTATGTGCCGGATGCCGCGGCACTCGATCAATGTTACTCACTCGGCATGACACTTGCCGACCTGGTGAAAGGAGTTGTTCCATGAAGTACGTATGCAATGTATGCGACTACGTGTACGATCCGATTGAAGGTGATCCGGACAATGGGATCGCTCCGGGCACTCCGTTTGCGGATTTGCCGGATGATTGGGTTTGCCCCTTGTGCGGTGTCGGCAAGGAAGATTTTTCACCAGTCGAATAATTCTGTTACGAAGAAACAGATCGATTGCGGTTTTCTGCGCGTCCATTGAACTGGATCATGCATACACCGTTCAAGGAGGCATAACATGGATACACTCCTGTTATCGCGTCTTCAATTTGCGGCGGCGACGATCTTTCATTTTCTGTTCGTCCCGCTGACTCTCGGGCTTTCGGTTCTGATCGCCATCATGGAGACCCGTTTCGTTCGGACGGGCGACGAGGATTACAAGCGGATGGCGAAGTTCTGGGGCAAACTGTTTCTGATCAATTTTGCGGTCGGTGTCGTCACCGGGATCACGCTCGAATTCCAATTCGGCACGAACTGGTCCCGGTATTCGCAGTTTGTCGGAGACATCTTCGGGTCGTTGCTCGCCATCGAAGCATCAGTCGCCTTCTTCCTGGAGTCGACCTTCATCGCGGTCTGGTTTTTCGGGTGGAAACGATTGAGTCCGAAGATGCATCTTCTGACCATCTGGTTGGTCGCCATCGCCTCGAACCTGTCCGCCGTCTGGATTCTGATCGCCAATTCCTGGATGCAGAAACCAGTCGGGTATGTGCTGCGGAACGGTCGCGCGGAACTCGACGACTTCGTTGCAGTTGTCACCTCGCCGTTTGCCATCCAGATGTTTTTGCATACTGCCGGTGCAGCTTACATTGTCGCCGGGTTCTTTGTCATGGGGATCAGCGCCTGGCATCTGCTGAGGAAGCACGAGGTCGAGTTCTTCACGAAATCCTTCCGTCTCGCGCTCGGATGGTCACTCGTGTTCTCCATCCTTCTGATCGTCCAGGGACACCTCCATGGGGTTGAGATCGTGAGCGCTCAACCGGCGAAAGTCGCCGCCATGGAAGCGCTCTGGGACACCCAGACCCATGCGCCGATCCACATGTTTCTTGTGCCGGACGAAGCCAACGAGCGGAACCGGTTCGAGTTCATCGAGGTTCCGAGTGCGCTGAGTATGCTGGCGTATCATTTCCCGAGAGCGCAGGTGAAGGGATTGAAGGAGTTTCCCGCTGACGAACGACCGCCCGTCCTGATCTCGTTTTTCTCGTTCCGCATCATGGTCGCCCTGGGGCTTCTGTTCGGCCTTCTGACCGTAACCGGATGGCTCCTGAGAAACAGACTCGATCAGCATCCCTGGTATTACAAAATCATGGTATTCGCGATTCCTCTCCCCTATCTGGCCTGCGAACTCGGATGGACACTCGCGGAAGTCGGCCGGCAACCCTGGATCGTCTACGGGATCATGAAGACCTCGGACGGCGTGTCACCGATCGAACCGCTCCAGGTCATGATTTCGCTGATCGCATTCGTTCTTCTGTATTCTTTTCTCGGCGCCGTCGCGATCTATCTGATGTTTCATTATGCGCGTAAAGGACCGTTACCCCAGCCGGTCGCTCCCGACAAACCGGCGAAGAAACGACAGTAGGAGGATACGACGATGCTGGAAACAACCTGGTTTATTCTCTGGGGGGTTCTTTGGGCGGTCTACTTCGTGCTGGACGGCTTCGATCTCGGGTTGGGCACACTGCTCCCCTTCATCTCCAGGGACGACACGGACCGGCGGATGATCTACAATTCGATGGGTCCGTTCTGGGATGGGAACGAAGTCTGGCTGATCACGGCCGGAGGCGTGACGTTTGCGGCGTTCCCGACCACCTATGCGGTCATGTTCAGCGCGCTGTACGCCCCGTTGATGCTCATCCTGTTCGCGCTGATCGTCCGAGGCGTTTCCTTTGAATTCCGGAACAAGATCGACTCTCCCGGCTGGCGGAAACTCTGGGACGCCTGCCTCTTCATCGGCAGTGTGGTTCCGGCGATTCTCTTCGGTGTGGCGTTTGCCAACATTTTTCAGGGCATTCCGATCGTGAAGGACGGCATCTATCAGGGCAGCCTGATCGGCCTGCTCAATCCCTACGGCCTGCTCGGAGGTCTTCTCTTCCTGCTCCTGTTCCTCGTTCACGGCTGTCTGTGGCTGACCATCAAGACATCGGGCCGGTTGAGCGACGACGCCGGAGCGCTCGCCCATCGTCTGTGGCCCTTCCTTCTGCTCACCGCCGTCGTCTTCCTGATCGCCACCTATTTTTTCACGCCGCTCTGGCAGAATTATCTCGACATGCCAGCGCTGCTGCTGCTCCCGTTGCTCGCCGTCGCGGGCCTTCTGATGTCGCGTTTCCTCCCCGTCGGCTGGAAAGCATGGGCGGGATCGGCCCTCACGATCGCCTCGGCCACGCTCTTCGGTGTCGCCGGCCT
>CAYYMM010000208.1:0-3938 GCA_964472395.1 uncultured bacterium
GATCAAACGATTCCGGAAGTGCAGGCAACTTTTCCGAAGGCGGGTCCTGATACCGAAAGGGAAACGGAACGTGAAGGTTTGCAGCGGTCTGCGATGTGACACGATTGTAAAAGATCATCAGCTCGGAAACCAGAATCTGGGCCGAGGACTCGCGTTCGCGGATTTTGATCGTGACCGCCCGGTCATCCGTCAGACGAATCGTCAGTTCGGGGCGGTGCATCACAAGTGCCCCCGCGCGGACGCGTTCGGCTCGAAGAGATTTGGCGATCTTCATCAGAGTTGGGAAGGGAGGTGTCTGAACGATTCCATTGAGACTGTCGTAATCCATGCGCCGTGTGACATGGATGACGGACGGGGTAATCCGGTAATCGATCAGATAATGCGCAGGACTGAACCGAGCCAGGACCGAAACGGCCAGACGATCGTGGTCTTCTCTGAGACTGGCGATATCTTCTGAGAAACGATGCGGAAACATCGGGATGATCTCGTCCGGCATGTAGAGTGTCTGGGTGCGTTCGCGTCCGCACAAGTCCAGTGCCGAGTTGCGGGGAACGTACTCGGCAACATCCGTGATATGAATCCCGACCGTGCAACCTCCGTCGTCGGACACCTCAACCGAAATCGCATCGTCCATGTCGCGTGTATCGGCGTTATCAACCGTAAAGGTGTCGATCCCTCGCAGATCCAGGCGTTCGGCAATGTCAAACGATGCTCCAAGGGCGGCGATTGCGTCGACTTGAGACAGGCTCGATGCGCTGTACTGACGAGGAAAAGCGAACTTGTCCAGATAGAGATTCTCGTCGGGATCGTACACGTTTAGTTTGACCAGGAGCGGGAACACGTCCTCGGTGTTCGGTACACCCGACATTCTCAGTATATCGCGCATCCACGGTTTGTCGGGTTGCTCATCGAGATTAACCGCGCAGGATTTCAAGGCGGCAATGAAGCGTCCATGGCCGCGCGGAATCGGAGAGTCAGCGCCTTTGAGTTGACTTCTGAGCCAATTCGCCAACCCCTCTTTCTCCTGCTCGCGCTGAGCGACAACTGCCGCGCGAGCCAGGGCAGTCTCCACGAGTTCCCGGGATTGGATCCGTACAGCATTGTCTTCCAGCACGAAATACATCCGATTGAAACTCAGGATGCGCACTGCGGCTGCCAGGTGATCGGGCGTCGGCGTTGTTCCAAATGCGAACTCGGAGAAGTCGTTCAAGGAGAGCATCGTGCCGGGAGCGTCGAGTGTTTCCCAGAGACTTCTGGGATCGATCCGCGCCGCCAGTTGCCCGCGAAGGTCGCTCCGTTTACGTAGCGTGATGACGATTTCCTGACGCGATGTGCCCGGGCTGAATGCCGAACGAGTATGCGAAATGACGCGGGAATCCGGCAGATTCATCTCGCGGCTCAGCTCGGTCAGTATATGTAGTTTGTCTTTGCGAACTTCAAGACATGCAGCAGCCAGCACGCGCTTCTGCTCAATGAATTCAATGAGATCACCTGTCGAAAAGGAACGAATCATGGGGAGGAGTCGCTTTCAGAAGAAATGGGTGGCGGAGCAACCGAGTGGCTGAGTTCATAGGTTTTGGCGTATTTGAGAAAGATGTACCACGCATGCATGCCAGCAATGATCAGTCCCGGAACACCGTCCAGAAAACCGAGTTTGAAAATGAATTTCCGAAGGAACTCCCAGCCGGGTCGGAGGAGCATCATCACAATTGAGGCCCGGCGACCTTCCGATGCCCATTGCTGCGCGGCGAGAGTAGTGTACTTGTCGATTCTGCGGACATGATCGCTGATGCTTCGGTAGGACTGGTGCAACAGGTCACCCGAAAGACGGCCCGATTTACCAGAGAGCGTCACGGATTCATGGACCGGAACATCCCGAACGCGTCCCTCGGTGCGATCAAACAGACGGACTATCCAGTCGGGATACCAGCCACTCCCGCGAATCCATCGATTCATGTACCAGGTTTTTCGGGCAATCCGATACCCGGAGCACCGGTCGGCATGAGCCGGGGTGAGGGCAAGGCGATCGCGGATGGATTTGGCGAGTTCTTGAGAGACACGTTCATCGGCATCGATCAGGAGGATCCAGTCATGGGAAGCCTGGTCGATTCCGAAGTTCTTGGCACGAGCGTAACCGCTCCACGGAACAGATAGCACGCGTGCACCACATGACTCGGCAATTTCGACCGTGCGGTCGGTCGATGCCGAATCGATGACAATGACTTCATCGGCGAATCGTACGGATTCGATGCAATCCCGAATATTCGCTTCCTCATTGAATGTGATGATCACCGCCGAGAGAGGTCTCATGAGGAGATATCTTACAACCTCGTGCTTAAAAACACACGCGGAGGTTTTTGCTCATCCGAACTAAGTATGGTGTCCCCATATATCGGTAAAACGAAATTCAAAGCCGAGTTTAAAACCTGCCCCCCAATCGAAACATCTAAATCTCGATTAGCTTCACAAAATTCGTCGTGCCATGCCGGCTGATCGGATGCCCGCCGGTTAACGCCACCCGGTCGCCCGGACGTAGGTCCCCGCTTCCTTGCAATTCCGCTCGCATCCCTGCCTCGAAGCCCCGAAGATCGTTCGCTTCCCTCAGAAGCACCGGCCGGACTCCCCAGAGCAGGTTCATTTGCCGGCAGACCGAACGATCCGGTGAAAACGCGAAGATCGGAACGGGTGGCCGCTGCTGCGACATCATCCGCGCCGTCGACCCGCTCCGCGTAAAAACTGCGATCGCACGGCACCCTCTTTTCTGGGCAATCGCTGCAACAGCTTCAGCGATAAACCCCGCCGAATTCTCCGGAGGATCGATCGCCACCTGATACGGACACGCCGGTTGCACCTCTCCTGTTTCCTCCACATCCCTCGCAATCCTCGCAAGCATCTCGACGGCCTCGACGGGATGCCGTCCCACTGCTGTTTCCCCGCTTAGCATGATGGCATCCGAACCATCCAGGATCGCATTCGCCGCATCACTGGCCTCGGCGCGAGTCGGTCGCGGATTCTGGATCATCGATTCCAGCATCTGCGTGGCGGTGATCACGGGCCGGCCGATCCGGCGGCACTCGCGGATGATTCGCTTCTGGACCAGTGGTACCTTCTCGGGTCCAATCTCAACTCCCAGATCTCCCCGGGCAACCATGACCGCATCGGCTTCCGATATCACGTCCGTAATGTGTGCGAGCGCTTCGGGGCGCTCGATCTTGGCGATTACCGGCAGACGCATGCCCGCCACATCCATACGCTCGCGAGCCGCACGGATGTCATCCGCCGACCGCACGAACGACAGCGCGATCGCATCGACAGGCTGACCGAGACAGAAAAGCAAATCATCGAGATCCTTCGCTGTCAAACCGGGACTCGATGTCACTGTTCCGGGCAGGTTGATGCCCTGCCGCTCGGCCAGCAACCCTCCGATCACCACGACACAATCGATGCGTTCCCCCTCAACGACTTCGACCCGAAGCTCGATCGATCCGTCGGCCATCAGGATCCTGGATCCCGGCGATACCATCTGCGGCAGTTCCCGGAGTGGCGTCGCGATCCATTCACCGTCACTGTGATCGATTCCCGCCCGGATCTCGATTCGCTGATCCCGGATGAGGCGGATCGGATTTCGGTCCCGGTGGCGTCCGATTCTGAGTTTGGGGCCCTGGAGATCACAAAAGATCATCACAGGAACCCCGATTTCATTCTCAATCCGGCGGATTCGCTCAATGACCTCAGCGTGACCCTGATGATCACCGTGGGAAAAATTCAAGCGGAAGACATCGAGTCCATGCGTGATCAACTCCCTCAGCACTGCCTCGGACGTGCTTGCCGGACCGATTGTCCCGACGATCTTTGTTCTCTGATATCGTATGTTTCCTGCTTCCGGATTGGTAATACGTGCTCTCATGGTATCAACACTCCTTCACTCTCATGCTAAC
>CAYYMM010000209.1:0-3855 GCA_964472395.1 uncultured bacterium
GGCCGGACTGGAGGTTCAAATCCGGAGGCTGGTTCGAATCCGAATCGTCCATCATCCTGGGAGCGGAACTCGCCCGGATCGAAAAACTGGCGGTCGGTGACCGGACATATTCGGAGCAGTTTGATCGCGAGTTCATGGTCTCAGGCATTCTGGAGCGAAACTACAGCCAGGACGACGGGACAATGTTCGTCCCGCTGAAAACGGCTCAGAAGCTGGTCGATCGTGAGGGTAAACTGTCCGCGATCGCCGTCAAGCTGAAAGATATCGGGCTGTTGGATCAGAGCCGGAACGAGATTCGGGCGATGATGCCGGCGGACTACTTCGTCCTGGGTTCACGGGAACTCAGTGAAGGAATTCTGCAGTTTTTCAAATCCACCCGGGTGATCATGTTCGTGATGGTCGGCGTCGCATTCATCATCTCGGTCTTCGGAATCATCAACACCATGCTGATGGCGGTGCTGGAGCGGCGGCGTGAGATCGCTTATCTGAAGTGCGTCGGGGCCGGCAGGGTCGACATCCTGAAGCTGATCACGTTTGAAACATTGGCGATCTGTTTTGCCGGAAGCATGCTCGGCGCTCTCGCGGGCCTCGCGCTCAGCCCGGCTTTCGGTCACTTCATGCGCTCGCTTCTGGTCGCCTACATCCCATCCAGTCCCGTTGTCTCACCGAGTGTTCCGATTGCGCTATTCGCATTCGCGATCTGCACGCTGATCGGAGTGACGTGTTCCCTTTATCCGGCCTTGAGGGCTTCCCGCATCGTTCCGATGGAGGTACTGCGCAATGAATAACGGCCACATCATTCATCTCGAATCGGTGTCCAAGGAATTCCACCGGGGTTCCGAAACCATTCAGGCGCTTCGCAGAGCCTCGTTGAACATCGCACCAGGCGAGTTCGTGGCGATTGTGGGACATTCCGGTTCCGGCAAGACCACGCTCATGAACATAATGGGGTGTCTCGATCGCCCCTCGGAAGGAGTGGTGCGTATTGGCGGTCGGGAGATCCAGAACTATCCCGAAAACAAGCTCACCGAAATCCGCAAGCGAACGATCGGATTCGTGTTCCAGCAGTTCTTTCTGATTCCGACACTGACGGTGCTGCAGAACGTGATGCTTCCCGGACTGTTCGCCGGAAACACCACGCGATCGCGCGCCATCGACCTGCTCGAACAGGTCGGGCTGAACCACCGGATGAACCATCTTCCGGATCAGTTATCCGGAGGAGAAATGCAACGTGTGGCGATCGCCCGGAGCCTGATCAATGCCCCGCAGATCCTGCTGGCCGACGAACCCACCGGAAATCTCGATTCGCATAACGCCGAAACCATCATGTCGATGTTCGAACACCTCAACCGCACCGGTTTGACGATTGTCATGGTGACGCACAACGCCGATATCGTGAAACGGTGCTCGAGGACGGTGCACATTGAAGACGGCAGCATTCGGAACTGATGCATTCGCCCGCTGCCTGGCCGTCCTGCCGATCCTGTTGTTGCTCATGGTTCCAGGCGCACAGTCATCCTGGAACCTATCGACGGATCTCGATGCCCGTCTGACGGACAGTGACCGGGAGGAGGCCCGCGGTGACATCCATATCTTCGGATTGTCGCTCAGGAAAACGATCGCGGACAACGATGGAGACCGACTCATCCTGTTTGCGCTGTTCGAAGCACACGACGATTTCTCCGAACGGATGCTGCATGAAGTTTACGGTCGGTATAAAGGACCGATGGGAAAATGGAATCTGACGCTCGGACGGTTCGGGCTGCCGTTCGGATTGCTGACCGATTTCACGACATCACGACTCCTGTTCGAATCGCTGACACCTCACATGATTGGAATGGATGTGGACAGCGGCCTGATGCTGTCGGGGGTGCTGGGGGATGTCGAGTACGGTCTGGCGGCGACACAGGGCTATGGGGGTCACATGACGCCCGATCTAGAGGGCCCGGAGGTATATTCGGGGCGCATCGGCATGACATTCGGCGATTCGGGTGATGTGAGGATCGGCCTGTCGGCACTCGACGGCAAAATACGATCGGAACATCACCGCGATCACGGGATCGACCGCAGGATCGTTTCGGCGGACATGACCATTCAACCCGGATGGTGGACGGCCCGCGTCGAGGTTCAAGCCGGTGAAATCGACGGGCATTCGACCCGTGGAGCGTTCGCCATGACCGATCTGGCCGTGCTGCCGGATCTGGATCTGACCATTGCCGGGAGACTGGTCCGGTATCACCAAACCACCGAGGGCTACGGGTATTTCGGTCTGGGATACCGCCTGCCCTGGTTCACGATTCGAGGAGGCTACACCTATGCACATTCGGAAACGGACGAACACATCGTTTCGCTTCAGATCTATCGCATGCTGTCTGTTCCTTTTTAACGTTCTGTCGATCGGGCCGCCCCGATCGGCGGCTCAGGAAGTCTATCTGTGCGTCTGGCGCAATCCCGAGCGCACGATGACCCGGATCTTCCCGGATGCGAAGGACTATCGGACCGTCACGGTGGATCTGGATGATGTGAAACGCGCGGCGATCGAAACCGCGATCGGACACGAACTGCTGCCGGGGCAACGGGATCAGTTTCAGTATTTCGAGATGATCGGCCCGGCGGGTGAGGTGATCGGAACGATCATCGCAGGTTCGCAGAAAGGCGAGTATGGCGCCGTGGAGTTCGTCTTCGGGATGGATCGTTCGAACACGATCGTCGATCTGTACATTCAACGATCCCGGGAACGCGATCAGCGCTTCAAGCAGAAGGAGTTCCTGGAGCTGTTCCGCGGCGTGAAATCCGGAGACGGCAGATCGATCGAATCGAGGTACACGGGTGAATCGACCCCGGGGACGGCTGCCGTGATCCGCGGCATGCTGAAGGAACTCACCGCTTTCGACCAACTCGTTGCCAATCGTCCGGGTTCCTGATCCCCCGCTTGCAAGCATCAATCCCGATACCCGAAGATGACCCTGTCGAATTCACCGCGGAGATCGATGAAGGCACCATCCGTGAGCCCTCCCCAGAACGTCAGATTATCCGCGCTACCGACACCTTCAGGCCAGACGGTATCGGGAATCACGTTGACCACGTTCCTTGCGCCGGCGGCCAGATCCATCGTGTACCAGTCGAAGCCATCGTTCATGCACGCCCATGAAGGCGCGAACCAGTAGCTGCCGCAGACATCCAGAATGACGAAAAGTCGACTGTCGGTCCAATCGACGCCGCTGTGGTTCAGAACAACGGCATCCAGCCGCAGCCGATCTCCCGGATGGATCATGGCGGTCGTCAGATCCAGTCTTACACCGCTGAAAAGAGTGTGATCCCAGTGAACGCCGATATCGACGAGGCCGGAATCCTGCAACCAATCGGATCCTGCAGTCCACCGCTCCAGAGCGATCTCCCCCCACGATCCGGAGTATGTGCACTCAGCGGCCATCTTACCACCGGCATCGATACAGGGGCTGACCGGATCACCCGTCTCCCCGGCATTCAGATAGTAGTTCGACATCGGCATTGCTTTGAACTGGGGATCGCTGTCGATGTTCCCGGCTCCCTCGAAACCTCCCCTCACGTCACAATTCGTCACCGAAATCTGTGCGTCTTCGACCTGAATCTCGGTTCCCGATTCGTTCCACACGATCGAGTCGCTAACGGTTGAATCGCTTTGTTCGAAGAAAACGCTCGAAACGACTGATCCGCTGGTTTTATTGGCCGCGATGGTCGAGTGCCGGATGAGACCCGAGGCATCGAATGACTGGAAACCGGCGCCGGACAGTACCGCGGTGTTTTCCGCGCTCAGGCAATTGAGCAGGTCGTATTGGCCGGTCACGAAGACACCACCGCCGAGAATCGCCCGGT
>CAYYMM010000210.1:0-772 GCA_964472395.1 uncultured bacterium
GTTCCGAATGGATCGTCAAACGGTGATTTGTGCAGTTTCGGCAGGTCGATCCCGGCTTCACTGATCATCTTGGCGAGTTCGCGGCTGGTGAGACCGTAATCGATATCTTTGAACCCGCTCGAGGTCATTTCCGGGCGGTTGCACTCGAATTTCTTCGCCGAGCACGGCATCAACGCCACACAGACGATATCTTTCGGGTCGATGTTGTGCATCTGGGCATAATAAGTTTTGATGACTGCGCCGAACATCTGCTGCGGGCTCTTTGCGGATGAGAGGTTCGGGAGGTATTCCGGATAAAAATGCTCAATGAACTTGACCCACCCCGGTGAGCAACTCGTGAACTGCGGCAGGGAGATGGACGGGTCCTTGTCGACCAGCGCTTTTTTCAGTCGCAGGAGGAGTTCGACGCCCTCTTCGATGATCGTCAGATCGGCGGTGAAGTTCGTGTCGAATACCCGGTCGAACCCGCAGAGTTTCAGAGCGGTGTTCATTTCGAAGGTGAGCGGCACGCCGGGTTCGAGTCCGAAACATTCGCCGATTGCGGCACGCGGACTGGGAGCAGTCTGAATGATGACATGCTTCGTCGGATCGTCGATGGCCGCCCAGACGTCGTCCGTCGGATCGTTGGCTCTCAGAGCACCGGTCGGGCAGCGGTTGATGCACTGTCCGCAGTTGATACAGATCACGTCGGCCAGCGGTTTGTCCTGGAAGGTGCAGATCCGTGTTTCGGCACCTCGATAAATGGCCTCGAGAACACCGACTTCCTGCATGT
>CAYYMM010000210.1:782-3657 GCA_964472395.1 uncultured bacterium
TGTCGATACAGGTGCGCACGCAGCGGCGGCACAGAACGCACTTGTTCATATCGCGAATGACCGAATGACTCGAATCGTCAATTTCGAACCGCGGCTCTGTCGGATGACCGAAGCGGAAGAAATCGACGCCGTATTCCTTGGCCAGCGACTGGAGTTCACAGTTGTTGTTGCGGCTGCAGGTGTAGCATTCTCCGTAGTGGTTCGACAGTAAAAGGTCGATGATGTGTCGTCGCGCCTGCCGTACCTTGCGGGTGTGGGTTTTCACCTTGGTCGGTGCCGTGATCGGATAGGCACAGGCAGCCTGCAGCGTGCGCTGACCTTCCACTTCGACGACGCAGACGCGGCACACACCGGCGATACAGAGATCTTCGTGGTAGCAGAGTGTCGGGATGCGAATGCCGATGGACCGGGCGGCATCCAGAATCGTCGTTCCGAGGGGAACCTTGACATCGACACCGTCGATGGTGACCGATACCTGACCGCCGATTCCGCCTTCCTGCGTTGGAACGACCATGGGGCGCTGGCTGACCGGGGCCCGTGAGAACTTATCATCCTTGGCTGATGTGTTACTCATGTTCAACTCCTTCATTCACATGTTCGTCACGGGAGCCTGCCCATGATCTCTTCTTTGAAGTTCTTGACGATCGACAAAAATGCATTCGGGCTGGACTGCCCGAGGCCGCACTTCGAGGCAAGTTGCATGGTTTCGCCGAGTGATTCGAGTTCTCTGAGATACGACATGGAGCATTCGCCCATTTCGAGCATCTCGATGCCTTCGAGCAACTTGACGTTGCCGTCCCGGCAAGGCGTGCACTGGCCGCAGCTCTCTTCGACAAAAAACTCCATGAAGTTGCGTGCGATCTGCAACATGTCCCGACCCTGGCCGAATACGATGATCGATCCGCCGGTCGCGATATCTTCATACGCAATGGTGCGATCGAATTCCGAAGCAGGAATGCAATGTCCCGACGCACCACCGATCTGAACCGCTTTCGCGTCCGAAGCTCCGACGCTCTCCAGGAGCTTCCGGACCGTGATGCCCATCGGAAACTCGTATACACCCGGATAGGCACAATCACCGGACACACTGAAGAGCTTCAGTCCGGTCGATTTATCCGTCCCGATCGCCTTGAACCAGTCGGCTCCCTTCGCCATGATGCAGGCGGCCCACGCAAAGGTCTCGACATTATTCACGATCGTCGGCTCACCCATGTAACCCGTGTCGACCGGGTACGGGGGGCGATTGCGGGGTTCGCCGCGATGTCCTTCGAGTGATTCGATCAACGCGGTCTCTTCGCCGCAGACATACGCGCCGGAACCCATATGGAGATGGATATCGAAATCAAAGCCATTCTGGCCCATGATCGACTTTCCGAGTAGTTTTTCTTCACGACGGCGCGCGAGGATGGCTTCGAGATGTGGAACCAGATAGGTATATTCGCCGCGGAGATACACGATGCCGATCGATGAACCGATGGCTTTACCGGCGATTGTCATCCCTTCGAACACCAGATCTGCATGGTCGAGCAGGATGACGCGGTCCTTGAAGGTGCCGGGCTCGCCTTCATCCGCGTTGCAAACGACATATTTCTGATTGCCTCTGGCCGCTGCTGCAAGATTCCACTTTGTTCCCGTCGGGAATCCGGCTCCTCCCCGACCCTTCATTTTCGAGGCTGAGATTTCTCCGATGATGTCGCTTCGTGACTTGTCAATGGCTGCCTTGAGACCCGCGTTGGGGGTGATGGTCGAGAACGTGAGTTTGCTGGCGTTTTTCGCTTTCATCAGTGGTGGCCCTCCTTCGTCTCAAGTGCGAAGACGCCGAATGTGCGACGGATGTTTTCGAGAATATCGTGGACTTTTTCGGGTGTGACATGGGTGTAAACCTGATCGTTGATCAGCATGGCGGGACCCTGGTCGCACATCCCGAGGCAGTTGGCGAATTCCAGTGAAAACTTGCCGTCGGGTGTCGTTTCACCGAACGTGATACCAAGATCGTTCTCCAGCTGCCTTGCCACGCGATCTTTTCCCTGCATGTCGCAGGAAATCGTCTGACACAGCCGAATCACATACTTGCCCTTAGGCTTGTCGTTCAAAAAGCTGTAAAAGGAAACTACACTGTAAACTTCGACCGGATGGATATCCAGAACATCGGCAATGACCTGCATCGCATACTGCGAAATATTCGAGTATTTTTTCTGGACTTCCTGCAGGATCGGAATCAAAGCGTTCCGCTCGGTTCCGAATGTCTGGCTCCATGCCTTGATGTCGTCTCTGAGACGTTCGCGTTCGGTCACCAACATGACTTATGACTCCTTTTTCTTCAAAAGATCGCTGACGATCGAGATCAGCTTCTTCGGATCCAACGGTTTTTCTTCAAATGCATCGACCGGAATCAGATCATTGTCCTTCCCGTAGGAATAACCGGTCGCCTTTGAAATGCTGGTCAGCATCAGAATCGGTGCCGAGAACTTCATCCGGCGCAGTTCCTGTGCCATCGCAATACCGTCGTCCGGTTGTTCCATCATGACATCCAGAATCAGGAGATCCGGAGTCTCCATTTTCAGGAGCTCCATACCCGCGTCGCGATTGCCGGCGGATTTGACCTGATACCCTTCCCGTTTCAAGACCATCGTACATGCTTCAATGACATCGGGATCATCGTCGACAAGAAAAATTTTCGGCACTGTAGTCCCCTTTCGTTAAAAAACCTGGATTGTTGCGATACATCCTGCGTATCACCCCTGCCTCGAGATTGCACTCACCGCGTTCGCCCCTGTTGAACTCGTCGGTCGTGAGTCACTCGGACAACACCGTGGCCGCAATAAGATCGGAAGAGCACACGTCTGAACTCCAGTCACCTCTACTCATCTCGTAT
>CAYYMM010000211.1:0-3538 GCA_964472395.1 uncultured bacterium
GAAATCCGTCAGCGCGGGGCTGTAAACCGCGCCGCCGGCACACGGGCCCATAATGGCACTGATCTGCGGGACGACACCCGATGCGAGGGTGTTTCGCAGGAAAATGTCGGCATAAGCACCCAGACTGACAACCCCCTCTTGGATCCTCGCTCCGCCGGAATCGTTGATGCCGATGACCGGCGCACCGTTCTGGACCGCCATGTCCATGATCTTGCACACCTTCTCCGAATGAACCTCGCCGAGTGATCCTCCGAAAACGGTAAAATCCTGGCTGAACACATAAACCAGTCGCCCGTCGATGGTTCCGTAGCCAGTCACCACACTGTCCGCAAGATACTGCTTGTCAGCCATGTTGAAATCGGTCGTGCGATGGGTCACGAACATGTCGATTTCTCGAAAACTTCCCTTGTCCAGAAGCGTCTGGATCCGTTCCCGCGCGGTCATTTTCCCCTTCGCGTGCTGAGCATCGATGCGATCCTGTCCGCCGCCCAGCAAAGCCTGGGCCTTCAATTTACGCAGATGTTCGATCCTGGGATTCGTCGCCATTGAACCTCCTGATGTGTCACACGGTCCCCCTGCCGTCCTGTAAGAGAGACAGAGATGACCGTAAACCCTGATGGATAAAAGATAGACATCTCATAGAGAACACGAAAAACGGGATGCGCCGTCCCGATAATTCTATTTATAGCATTAACTCTTAAACAGCTCAATGATGCGCACCGTCCTTGTTTATCGCTTTCAACGATTGTGCTACTCTCGGCATCATGTCTGAAAGCATGCCAACGGAAAACAAGATTGTCCGTACCCCCGCCAAGCATCTCGTTCTCCTCACGCTTTTGCTCACCGTCCATATCATCGTTAACATCGTCTGGCTTTCCCTGGATCTCACCCCTCCCTCCTGGGATCCCAGCGTACACCTCCAAAACAGCGTAGTGCTCTACCGCGGGATTTTCGATCCGCAATTCTCTTTTTCCCGATGGATCACCCTTTCATCCTATTATCCGCCCTTGCTCTATATCGCCACATTCCCGTTCTATATGTTCCGGGGGATCTCGGAAGATCACGCCGTTCTGGTCAATCTGCTCTTCCTCACAATTCTGATTCTCTCGACTTACAAACTGGGCCGACGCCTCTTCGATTCCCGAACCGGTCTGCTCGCGTCCGCCATTGTCTCGTTCTACCCGATCGTTTTCGGGCTGTCGCGCCAATATTACATCGATTTTGCGTTGACCTGCCTCATCCCGGCTTCACTCGCATGCCTGGATTCTGCATTCCGGCGAAACAAGCATATCCTGCTGTGCGGCTTGCTGCTCGGCATGGGCATGCTCGTCAAATGGACTTTTATCCTATTCTTCATTGGACCGTTTATCCTGGAGATTCTCGGGAGGATCCGAAGCAGTCCGGGACGCGTGATTATGACGAGTTTAACCGTACTGGCGATCGGCGTTCTGATCGCGTCGATCTGGTATCTGCCCAATGCCGAGAACCTGATTCGATCGGCGGGCGTGACCGGTTTCGATCTGCCGTCCGCAAAGGGTCGGCCGGAGCTGTTATCACCGGAAAGCTTGCGCTACTATCTCACAGTCGTGATCAATCAATACATGTTTCTGCCCAGTTTTTTCTTGTTTCTGCTTGGATGGACTTCCGCGTGCGTTCGTCGCCCCTCCCGCCTCCTTCTGTCGGCATTCTGGCTGATTGTGCCCTATGCGGCGTTCACTCTGATTCACGAAAAGGAAGTCCGGTATCTTATGCCGGTTCTGCCGATCCTGGCCTGTTTCTCGGCGTCGTTCATCACGTCCTTTCGGAAAGGCGGAATCCGCAAGCCTCTGAGCAACGCGCTGATGGTTTTCATGCTCGCGCAGTTTCTGTTCATCTCCTTCGGGATCGGCCCATTCCCTGCATTACATCAGATATATTCGCCGTGGGGTGCATGGGTGGTTTGGTCGAACGAAACCTTGTCCACCGGGGCCTGCTCCGATGCCGACTGGAAGATCCCCAGCATTCTGGAGGATGCGCGTAAGCATGGCGCTTCCTCGAGCGATCAGATCGCATTCCTGCCCAACCTGCCGCTCTATAACCAGAACATCCTGCATTTCTATCGTGTCCTGCAGAATAATCCGGTCGGCATCCGGGGATATATATTTCCCTATTTCGATCTCGACGATCCCTCGGAGGTGCTGGATCAGTCATTCATTCTGATCAAAACGGGATACCAGGGTTCTCCGGAAACCCTAACGCACACATACCGGATCATGTCGTTTCTTGCACTCAATCAGGAACTTGTGGCAGAAATGTTCAATTCAATCGCGCGATATGATCTGCCCGATGGGTCCAAGGCCGAACTTCTTCAACGGAAACCCGATGTCACCTCGCTCCCGTGTGCTGCAGACGAGCTTCCCCTGTGCGTCGAAGCCGGGATCGAATCGATCCATCTCTATCCCGACCGACCGATGCCGGGTTCCGTTCTGGCTGCATTTATTCGGAGTCTGCCAGGGAGACGTGTCGATCCCGCGTGGAGTGATCTGGTCCTCGAGGATGAATCCGGACGTATTGTGCTGCGATCCGCACTCAATGATGCTTCCGTCCAACGAGGCGCGGAAAGTGCGGCAGAACGATGCATCTCGATTCGCACCCTGCTTCGGCTTCCCGCGGATCTGAAGCCTGGCCAATACTCGATCGGCATCTGGATGAATCAGGAGGGAATCAAGCTGGCCTGTCCACAGGTCACAACCGATGTCACCATGATCGAAACGCAGTCGGTGATCCATGCAGACGCTCCGAACGATGGCGCTGTTCTGAGTCGCTTCCCTCAACGTTTCGCATGGCGCGCATCGCCTCCGGATCCGTTCGGGTATCGATTCGAAATCAGAGGAGGTGTTTTTCTCACACCATATTCAGAAAAGGTCTTCGGAACGGAATATCCGGTTCCCGCCGATGACACGCGTCTCGATGCATTCCCAAAAGGCCGTTATGAATGGAGAATCACACCTCTCAAACGCGATGGCAGCGATGGTCCGGCGAGCGCGGTATTTTCGTTTGATCTGCAATGATTAATCGTCCGGCGTAAAAGAGGCTGGATTATTCGACGGCGCGGAGCTTGAGCAACCCTTCGCGCGGAACGACTTTCTCGATCACGGCTTCAATATGCTGGCCGGGCACTAAATCGAATCCCAGCGTGATGGGGATGTCTGCGTCCATTGCATAGTCCGTGAGCCAGACCTGGTAACGATAGGGGAACCGATCGACTACGACGGCTTCAAGCCGCCGCCCGACCATGGTCGCAAAATGCTTGTACAACCAGTATTTTTCGCGATTCCAGGCAATCTGACTGGTGCGCACGAACGTCGCTTCGACTTCCTGCATCAGCGCACCGAGATCATCCGCCGAGTATTCCGCATGACCTCTCAACGCCGATTTGAGTTGGCGTTGGGCAATAAGATCGTAAAATCGCCGGATCGGTGATGTGGAGGTGCTATAGGTTGAAACACCGAGTCCGAAATGACGCCTGGGCTCCGTTGAGGTTTCTGCTCGATTCATG
>CAYYMM010000212.1:0-3398 GCA_964472395.1 uncultured bacterium
CTCGGTGACTTGCTTCTGGCCGCATCCCGTCCGGTTGAAGCCGAGGAGCAGTTTCGCAGGGCGGCCGAATTGAAACCCGATTTTCCGGATGCAGCCGTCAAGCTTGCTCAATGTCTCCAGGAACAGAAAAACTGGTCTGAAGCAGATCGATGGTTGATGACAGCCATCGATCTGGCGCCGGATCGCGACGACCTGCCGGTTCTCCGGATTCAATACCTCGTCCGAGCGGGTCACCCGCAACAGGCACTCGATTTTGCCCGGTCAGCCCGCTCTCGTTGGCCGGCATCCGAGCGAATCCGCGATGCCTCTGTCGAACTGATCTATTCTCAAGGTGTCGCCGCCCTCCAATCCAAACAGCTGGATAACGCCTGGAAAACGACGGAGGAACTCCTCACCCTGGAACCCGGCTCCGCGCGGGCCTTCATGTTGAGGGGACGAATCCACCGCGAACGGGGGAATCTCGACGAGGCGATCGCGATGTTCCGGAAAGCGGGTGCGGCAAATCCCACGGACACCACCGCCTTCGTGCATCTCGGAAACGTCTATCGTATGAAAGGCGATAACGACCAGGCGATCGAAGCGTACCGAAGCGCGCTGAGGATCAATCCGGACGATGTCGAAGCGAAAGCGAATCTCAAGCAGCTCATCGGAGCGCCTCGATCACGCTGATAAATACTACTCAACCAGCTCGATCAGATCGCTGACGCGGACTCCCGCCTGAGCCTTGTCCTTGGCGGCATCGCCGAGCATGGCGAGACAATAGGGGCAGCAGGTCGCAATGATGTCGGGCGATGTCAGCATGAGCTGATCGAATCGTTCGTGGTTGATCCGCTTGCCGTGCTCCTCCAGCCAGAACATGCCGCCGCCTGCACCGCAACAGAGCCCGTGAATGCCATGTTCCCGTGGCTCGACCAGTGTGATCTGATCTGATGTTGTCATGATGCGTCGAGGTGCGTCTGTTTCATGATTCACACGCGCAAGATAACACGAATCATGGATCGCCACCCGTCCGCGAATATCGGCCTGCAGAGAAGCCTGTCGTGAATCGATCATGCGCGCAATCAGTTGCGAATGATGAATAACGTCAAACGACGCTCCGAAATCGGGATATTCGTTCCGGAACGTGTTGAAACAATGCGGGCAGAGCGTCAGAATTTTCCTGACTCCGAGTTCCTTGAACAGCTCGACGTTCGTCTGAATCAGCGTCTGTCCGAGCGCTTCCTCGCCCAACCTCCGCGCCGTTTCTCCACAGCAGCCTTCATCCGTCCCGAGAATTCCGAACGACACCTGATGGCGCAGCAGGAATTCCACGAGCAGGCGGCTGAGTTTCTGGGCGCGATCATCAAAGGATGCCGCACAGCCCAGATACAGCAGATATTCGGTCTTCTCACCGTCGGCGAACACGGGCACATCCAACCCTTCGGCCCATTTCATCCGGTTCGACGCCCCAATACCCCATGGATTGCTGTTCGTTTCCATCCCTTTGAAGACACGTTTCAGCTCGACCGGGAATCGTCCGCTGTTCAGAACCTCGCTTCGCCGCATCGAATTGATTCTCTGAACGTACTGAATGCTCACCGGGCACGCCTGTTCACAGGCTTGACACGTCGTGCATGCCCAGATTTCCTCGGCTGTCACAACATCCGGAACCATCGGTTTTATCGGTTCGGGTGATCGCGGCGATGCGAGCAACCGGGGCGATTCATCATCGAGAAGATTATGCTTCTGACTCAATGTGATCTCACGCGGCGCCAGCTTTTTACCTGTTCGTTGAGCCGGACATGCTTCATTGCATCGTCCGCATTCCGTGCAGGTGAAGAGATCGAGGCCGTCTTTCCAAGAATAATCCTCGATTTTCGTCACACCGAATGACTCAATGCTCTCATCCTCCAAATCCAGTTTCGTCAGCCTTCCGTCGCGATTGAGAGGTTTGAAGCCGACATTGAAGATCGACGAGAAAATGTGCATGTGTTTGCCGGAAGGGATGTACACGAGAAAGGTGAGGATACCGAGCAGGTGAACAAAGAATCCGAGATGACCTGTTGCGGCGATCTCGGACGGAATCGCTCCACCTCCGGATGCGAACAGGACGCCAAGCCCCGAACCGACTGGCGCAAACCACTCGAATGATGATCGGGTCGAAGCATGTAAAACCCCGTCGAAAATCATGTCACTCAGCATCAGGATCAGAATCATCACGAGCACAAACAACGCCCCTCCGGTGTTCAGCAAACGAGGCACTTGAATCAGATAACGACGATGCAGTGCATACAGAACCATGATCGCGACGGTCACATTCGCGATGTCCTTGAGCAATGAGTAAAACTGGCCGATGATGCGGTCGTTCCCTAGCAGCGGGAGATGGAAATCGAATCCAAAAAAGGCCATCCCAAAGAGTGTCAAGCCTCGAAGAAGCAGAATCAGAAAGCCCCAGAAAATGAGTGCATGCATGATCCCGGGGGCAAAATCTTGGAAGAGTTTTTTCTGCCCGAGAAACGTGGAGAGGAGTTCTCGGATTCGCTTGTTCGGATCTCCCTCAGTCGCATCGGGGGCAGGTCCGAGGGCCTGAAGAAGCTTGTATCGATGCACGATGGCCCGAATGAATAACGTCAGTGCGGCGATGAGCGCACCACCGATCACCACTGCGTGAAACCATGTCCATTCCATGCGTATTCCTCCATACGGCCGCGCTGGGCACTCATACATACCCCAAAGGAGCGGCAGGGTCAATTTGATGCGACAATTTTCACGGACGAAGGAGTAAATCGTCGTAACGACAGCGACAAAGACACAATGGTAAGAGAACTGAGAACCATGGCCAACCCCGCAAACTCAGGTCGTACGAGATGCCCTGTAAACGGGAAGAAACAGCCCGCAGCCAGTGGAACCAGTGCCAGGTTGTACGCAAATGCCCAGAATAGATTCCACCGGATCCGCCGCATCACAGCCCGACTGAGTTCGATGACCGCGGCAACATGCATGAGATCGTTCCCGATCAACACGACATCACTCGTTTCCGCCGCGATATCCGTCCCGCTCCCCAACGCGATCCCGATGTCTGCTCGAGCCAGTGCAGGAGCATCATTGACTCCATCACCGACAAACGCAACCGGCCCGTATCGCGCCTGTGCCTCACCCACAATCTCGCTTTTTCGCTCCGGCAGTACCTCTGCATAAAAATCTGAAATGCCCAGTTGGTCCGCCACACTCCGCGCCGCAACGGAATTGTCACCGCTGATGACCACCGGAACCAGACCCGACTCCCTGATCTTGCCGATCGCTCCGAAAGCAGATTCGCGAACCCGATCCGAAACCTCGATGAGCCCCACCAACGACCCTCGCAAGCCGATTCCCAGAATCGTCCCTGCCGCATCACGCCCTGCATCGGGTTCATGGTC
>CAYYMM010000213.1:0-3325 GCA_964472395.1 uncultured bacterium
GACATAGAAGAGTTCGAGCGTCGGCGCAACGCCTTTCCGCCCGGGGCCTCCGTAGAACAGATGCGTCCGCCAGTCGGGATTCGAACTCCGGATGATCTGGATATCGTATGCGTTCGTATCCGGCACGATCAGTGTCGCGGACAGGTTCGTGTCGATATAGGCGTAACTCGAGTTGAAGTAGTGGAGCCTCGACAGCCAGGCCGCCTGCCGGAACCCGTCCTTCGGCAGCTTCCCGCTTCCCATGTCCGTCGTCGTCACCGACGGGCTTTCGTCATCGAGCACCTCGCCACCGAACAGCACATTGTCCGCAAAGGGCTTCATCCCCGCATCATTGAACAGCGACGACGGATAGTATCCGACCCAGCGGTCTTCGTTGAAGCGGACCCACCAGTTCCCCGTGGATGGATCCCGATAGACCTGCAGCGTGAAGTAATACTGATTGCCGCCGTATGAGCTGTAGGAACTGAATCCCATCCCGAGTGCCACACTCGAATCGGTCTGCACGAAGCCCGTGCAGAGCAGATTATAGCAACCGATGTTGTTCCCGTGAGCGGTGTGACCGACCGTCGTGTAATACAGAAACAAATGAGCGCGCTCATCGCCGTACATCGGTTTATACACTTGCCACCCGCCCTCGATCGACTGAAGTCCGTTTGCATACCCCCGTGTCGCCCATAGTTGGGAAATCGAAAATTCCTTCGTCGGGTCTTCGACCGTCGGCGACCACAGATTGAAATCCGCTCCCAGTCCATACGCCTGGACGGCCTGATCGCCCGTAGCGTGGTGCCTCGTCCACGGAACGGGCGCCCGGCCCTCATCCGTTCTCGCGGTTTCAGCCGACCCGGCAACCGCGTGCGCCCCGTGCATCGGGCCCTGGCGCATGTAGTCATCGAGATTTCTGAACAGGCAGAGTTGCTCCAGGCGCGGGATGATTCTCGGGAAGGAAAACGCCGGGCATTCCCGGATGTTGCCGTTTTCATCCGGTGATCCGTCAATCGGATTCCAGTCGTGGCGGATGATGCCATCCGGTGCATCGGCACGTTTCGGAGGCAGATTCCGGGGAGGTGTGACCGGCTCGAATGTCAGTGCGGAGGGTGCGATTCCCGCAGCAGCGAGTGAACCCTGTGAGTATACATCGATGCAGCGGCAATCCTGACCGTCATCGAGCGTGAATTCGTGAACCGTGACGCCGTCGTCGATCAATGATTGCAGGAAATCGATCATCTCGGTGAACGCCTCGAGACTTTCAACCGCGAACCCCGGAACGCGCAACCGCATCGAGTCGTATTGATCCTGAATATCCTGATCAGTTGCCATTCCGGCATGAACCGGAACCTGGACACACAGAGCGATCAGAATCATACAACGAACCAGCCCACGCTGATCGATCATATCCTGCCTCCTTGATTTCGATGTTGACGGACGCTCCCCTCATCATGATTGGAAAAGAAAACAGCGATTCCGTCAAGGAGCCGTGGGATACGGTTGGAATGATCGCCAGGGAGTCGGGTCAGTCGTGTATTTCCACGATCGAATTTCTGCTCAGGAGGCTCCGGCACGCGAGCCACGGATTTTTCTGATTGTTTCCGGACCTGTTACGGGTGAGTGGTCTCTGGCCATTTGATATCCTTGACGGGCCGACCAATCGGAGCAGGCGCGGTGAGACGTTCCACTGGTGGCCGTCGTTCGTGGCGACGCTGATGGTCTTTTTGTTGAGGCGCATGACGGTGCCTTCCAGCATCCGACCGTCCGGAGTCAGGAAACCGACCCGGTCGCCTCGGGTGAAGTTGGTCATCAGCATGGTGGCGCGAGCCTGTGAGATCAACCTGAGTCGCTCGACGATCAACCCGTTGAGAAAGAGCAGATCCTCTTCGTTGAGCCGCTTGATCGCCTCGATGGCGGAAACACGGTCGATGATCTTGACGCTGCCGGAATTCATGACTGCACCTCATGAGGAATGCGCGAAGACGCGACGTCGATGTGCGCTTTAAGAAGCGGACACACGAGAGCGAAAATCCACCGGTTGACGATAGCATTTGCTGAGTGACCTGCCAAGAGGATATGGACGTTTCTGGCGATTGGTCTGCAGATTCAGGTTTGGACGGGTTCCGTCGCTCACGGAGTAAAAAAGTATAGCGTTTGAGGAAAATTTCAAGTATTGTATTGGGTGCGACTCGATAAACTTTATGAAAAATAAAACGGCGGCTCAACCACCATTACTCGAGAAGGGGGTTCGCATGAAAAACACACGTATGATCGGTGTCTTTATCTGGATCGCATCTGCCTGCTGCGCGCAATATCCGACACCGACCCCCAGAGGGTACCCTGGACCCACTCGGATGTCTCCTGTAACGATCGACAACCAGGTTTACATTCAAGTCACCAACTCTTATGTGTATGCCTTATCGCGTTCCCAACCTGAAAAACTCTTCAACCTGCTGGACAACCAGCGTGTTGCCATCTCGGATCTGAGCCCCCGGATTCTCGATTCGATCCAAGCCGAACCAAGCGGAGTTTCAGTAAAGGCAGGCACCCACGTCGTCCTGCATTTTGCCGGTCAGGTTTGTCTCACGGGATTCACGGGAAAAGGTACCATGTATGGACGGGGGAGCATCGAAGGCAACATCCTGCACATATATGACTGTTCGTGGATCAATGGGAACCAACGCAGTTCGTGCAGATGATGCGGTTCAATCCGGATCAGATTCATGTATCGAACTCAAACGCGGTTTTCTGCTCTTCTGAGACAATCTCGACATCACTTGACAAAGTGTTTTTTGGCGAACGCTCGACCGGATCCCGATTTCAGATACTTCTCGAATTGATATGCAGCTTTGTCGTTTTGGAATCGAACAGTTACGACCGGTTCCCAAGGCAGATACTTGGACGTATACGTGCTCTTGCCCTCGTTGTGCTCGTTTAAACGACGATGAAAATCCCGTGTGATACCTGGGTAAAACCGGCCGGGGGTTGAAAGGCTGTGTATGATGTAAATATATCGCATGGGTCGTCCTGCCTTGAAGCTCCGGCGCGCCGATTGAGATGCGCGGTTTGATGGTGCAGATCGAAAGACTCACGATTTTTTTCAGGTGTTTGAAATTTGGGTAGAGGGTAGTGGATGGTGAAGAGAAAGTAAAGGTTCCGCCTTCGCGCGTACCAGTCAGATACGGATAATGAATTCCGAAGCGCTTCGGCGGGACAACCATCACTTTGCGTGTTAACGCGTCTCCCAGCCGAAGCTTTGCGCGCAGGTACTGGGGGTTTGTACTAATATACACGCAAAGCGAAGGATGGAGGCGCCGGGAATCGAACCCGGGTCCGAAGA
>CAYYMM010000214.1:0-3230 GCA_964472395.1 uncultured bacterium
AGTCGGCCGTTGGAACGCGCTGGATTTCGAGACGCCATCCCTTTCGTGACGCTCGGGCGGTCCACGCGGCAGCGTCGAATGCGCCGGATGGCTCATTGAGCGCCAGATCCGCTGAGAGTGCCTCGAGAAACTCCGCGGCCGCCTCGACCCGATCCGACCTCACTCGCGCACGCAGTGCGTCCGTGCATAACTGCGTGACGCCCGCGAGACACAGCGCCAGAATCGATAAGGCGCACAAAGTCTCTATCAGTGTGAATCCGGACGCCTCTCGGTCCCGAAAGACGGTTGTCCGTTCTATCCGTATCATTCGATCAGCGCTCCGAGATCGATCGCCGGGAGGATGACGCCGAGTGCAAGGATCAGAATGACAGATCCTGCCAAAACGATTGCGGCCGGTTCCACAAGTGCGATCACCTTGCGTTTTTCACTGGTGTACCGCACACGATACAAATTCGAAATTTGTCTCATTGCGCGAATCAGGTCACCCGATCGATCACCGGAGTCGATCAGTCGGAGCGACAGATTCGGGAGCCCCTTTTCGCTTCGGAACGCCGCTCCTGCAGGTTTCCCCTCCTGCAGACGCGATGCGATCCGAACGAGCATCCCGGCTGTTTCACTCGGCATCGCCATCGCCGACAGTTTCAATGCATCGACCAATGTGCTGCCTGTTTCAAGCAGCCGGGCGGCGATGGATGTCCAAAGGGCAGTATGATGCGCCTCCAGCATGTTGCGGATGAGGGGGATTCGGTTCGGAAGCATGATCATCGCCTGAGCTATCCTGGAATTCGGATGGATTTTCGGCAAGCCATATAAAGCTGCGGTGAACGCTCCCAGACCGATGGGGATGACGAAGGCGAGCAGGGATACCAGTCGAGTGAAAAATGGCAGTGTTCGGCCGGATGCTGCATACAGATCAGCCAGCCCGGGGATGACGGAACGGGTCAGAAACAAGAGGGCGATCGACGCGAGGATCAGGACGAGTGCCGGGTAGATCAGCGCAGCGGCCAATTCCATCCGGAGTTCCTGCCGTTCCTCGCACACGGCGGCGGTTGCATCGAGCGCGCTCGAGAGTTGTCCGGATGCTTCGCCGGAGCGGATCAGAGCCGTTTCGACCGCTCCGGATATGGAGGGATGACGGGCAAGCGCATCGGATAACGGGTTCCCGCTGCGAACCTCCGAGCGAATTGACTCGAGAGCGGATCGGAGACGTGTGTCGAGAGTGCCTTCGAGAGCATCTCCGAGGGCTTCGTCCACGGTAAATCCCGCTTCTATCAAAGCCGCCATCGATCGAAAAAACGCCAGGCGATCATCATTGAATCTGTTTTTCGTGAAAAGGCTCATTCAGCCGATTCCTCCAGAACACGATGCACCTCATCGAGACTCGTACGCCCGTCGTTGACCAATCGCGCGGCCTGCTCGTCGAGCATCCTGCCGCATGCATTCGAGACATGCCGGCGAATCTCGGTCTGCTGCCCGGAACGAATCAATGCGCGAAACTCGTCGTCCGCGAGAAACATCCGGAACAGCCCGGTGCGTCCACGGTAGCCCGTACCCGCACAGACCTTGCAGGTCGATTGGGTCGTGTTTCCGAGGCAGGATGGACAAAACAGACGAATCAGCCTCTGATCGAAAACGAGTTGGAATGTTTCGGCCACAAGCGATGGATCTTTGCACAGGTCAAGCAGGCGGACGATGGCCGAGGCCGGATCCGTTGTGTGGAGGCTTGTCAGAATCAGGTGACCGGTCAGCGACGCGCGTAGAGCGATCCCTGCCGTGTCGCCATCACGGATCTCGCCGACCATGATCACATCCGGATCCTGACGCAGCAGCGAACGGAGTCCCTCCGCGAAGGTCAATTGTCGCGCTCCGCCGACCTGCAACTGGCTGACACCTTCGATATGATACTCCACGGGATCTTCGATGGTGATCGTGTTCCGGCGGGCCGTGTCGATTCTCCGGAGACATGCATAGAGAGAGGTCGTTTTGCCGCTCCCCGTGGGACCGGCGGCGATGATGAGTCCATTCGGCTGTTTCAGCGTTGCATCGAGGAGCGCGATCAGGGGTTGGGTCATTCCGAGGCGATCGAGCGACGCCGGATTCCGGGTCTGCGGCAGCAGTCGAAGTACGATCCGTTCACCCAGCGGTGTGGGCACGCTCGACACCCGCACATCCAGGGTATTCAACCCGCTCGATACCTGCATCGCACCGTCCTGCGGCTTCAGTCGCTGTGCGATGTCCATCCGCGCCAGAACCTTGATCCGCTGCGCGATCGCCTCACGCAGATGCATGGCCTGATGCGCGGCATCCTGCAGTAAGCCGTCGATCCGGTAGCGAACGCGCAGCCCCGAGGCATCCGGTTCGAGATGCACATCGCTCGCTTCCCTGGATACGGCCTCGATCAGCATCGCGTTGACGGCCTGAACGGCTGCGGGATCGTCCGAACGCATGTCCATCAGGTCGACAGGACCGTTCAAGACTGCGCCGGCAGGCATTGAAGGGGATCCATCGGCAATAGTGTCGATAGCGGCTGGATTTGCCACGCGCATCCGTGTCCGCACTCGTATGACACGCTCGATTTCATCTCGCGTCGTGATCACGATGCGGAGGGGACTGTCGAGATGCGCTCCGAGTATATCCAGGGCGAATGTTTCGCTCGGGTCTGTTATTGCCACGAGCGTGACTCCCGGTAAAATCCGGCGAACAGGAGTGAATCCGTTGGATTTCAAAAATCCCGGATCGAGATCCGGGCCGATCGTCGGGTCGATTTCGTCACCCAGATTCGCAAGAAACGGGTAGTCCGCCGGATAGGTCTGGTTCATCGCAAGTCAGGTTGATCACCGGCTGGATCGGGTGGGGATGTGAGTGTCCCGGCGGATGGCGGTTCAACGATTTTAGATCGATAACGGCCGGTTGCCTCATCGAGATCGCCGGGTTCGGTAATCATGCGAGGGGTGATGAAGATGAGCAGATTGGTTTTGGTGCGCGAGTCGCGGCTGGAGCGAAAGAAATACCCGATGCCGGGCAACGATCCGAGACAGGGCACCTGCGTTCTCCGATCGATGCGGCTCTCCTTCAGCAACCCTCCGATCGCCGCGATCTGTCCGTCATTGACGCGAACGACAGTCCGGGCCTGGCGCTTGGTCGATGTCACGGCGCCGATATCGCTTTCAGCCACGAAATCCCGTATTTCCTGGAAGATACGCATCGTAATCGTGGTATCTCCGGTGATC
>CAYYMM010000215.1:0-3161 GCA_964472395.1 uncultured bacterium
ACGGTGTCGATGTATCCGAAGACGGGAACTGGGTGCTATTCGGACGGTATCTCGGTGACGATTGCGAGTTGTTCATCCGACGGAATGAATGGGATGCGCCGTTGCGCCCGATCACAACCGGTTGGGGCAGTTCGAGCAATGCGTGGGTGATCGACGACATGCTGTATATTCTGACCGATCAAGGCGCGCCGAACGGGCAGGTTTTCGTGACGGCGGCGGACCGACCCGAACGTGAAAACTGGACACTCTTCATTCCCGAATCCGGAGACAAGCTGAAGTGGCTGCAGTTCATTCAGGGGTGCATGTTCGGTCATTACATGCACAATGCGCACAGTCTCGTGGTGCAGTTCGCGACGGACGGACGCGTGATGCGGGAGTTACCGTTTCCGGAGCTGAGTTCGGCGTCGGTCTGGGGGCACTGGTCCAAGCCGCCCGTCTGGTGCGGCCATTCTTCATTCACGCATCCTTTCGAAACGGCGCGTTTCGACCCCTCAACCGGAATCATGACGACCGTCCGGAAGACCCCTGTTCCGATCGACACATCGTCCTTTCGGTGTGAGCAGGTCTGGGTGGAGTCGCAGGACGGCACGCGCGTCTCGATGTTTCTGATGCATCGGGAGGGGATCGCGCGCGACGGCGGCAATCCGACGATTCTGTCGGGTTATGGTGGTTTCGATGTTCCGATGACTCCGGCGTTTTCGACCGCGGACGCAGTGGTGCTCGAAAACGGCGGTGTGGTGGCCGTTGCGAACATCCGCGGTGGAGGGGAGTACGGGCGCGACTGGCACATGGCGGCGACGCGCGAGGGGAAGCAGCGCTCGTTTGACGATTTCATCGCAGCCGCGGAATGGCTCGTGCGCGAAGGCTATACCTCCCCGGAGCATCTGGCGATCAGCGGCGGCAGCAACGGCGGATTGCTTGTCGGAGCCGTGCTCACACAGCGCCCCGATCTGTTCCGGGCCGTGCTGTGTGACGTGCCGTTGCTCGATATGGTGAACTACACGCGGTTCGGCATCGCCGACATCTGGATTCCGGAATACGGCGATCCTTCGATCGAATCCGACCGGGTGTTCATAGAAAAGTATTCGCCGTATCAGAACATCCGCGCCGGGACCAGCTATCCGGCCGTGTTGTTTACGGCGGCGGAAAACGATGCGCGCGTGTCGCCGGTGCATGCCTGGAAGATGACGGCGCGGCTGCAGTGGGAGGGGCAGGGAGGGCCTTTTTTATTGAGGATGCTGCGCGATCAGGGGCATCTGGGGGCCGCGCAGATGACGGACGGGATCCGCGATTACGCGCAGGCTCTGGCATTTGTGTTTCAGCATGTGGGACGGGCGGAGTAGGGGACGACTGGCCGGGGGATCATGGAGGCTTGGCCCGATCCGGCCTGTAGGTCTGTTTTTTTGGAGTTTGAATTCCGGAGCGGTATAATCCCACATCAGGGGCAAGGGGTCGGGGGGAAGGACGGACCATGATCAATCGATTGGGGATCATTCTGGGGTTCATGATATTGGGCGGCACGATCGTGCAGGCCGCATCGATGCGGATCATGACCATGAACACGCTGGATATCGGTTCGCAGGGTTCCGGTGAGTACAATGCACTGGAGAGCATCATCGGCAGGATATGCCCCACGGTCGTTCTCCTTCAGGAAGTCAACGATACCGGCGATCTGGCCGATCTGGCGTCCGATACCGGGTTTTCCCATCAGGCTGCCTCTCAAATTTCCGGGACATTGTCGGGTAATCTGCGGACGGGATACATGACATCGTATACCGTGCTGTCGGATGAGTCCTGGTCGGCGGCTGAGATATCCGAGGATCTCGATGCCAACGACATCTGCCGGGATATTCTGCAACTCAGAGTGACCGTCGAAACCGGGATTCAGGCCGGTTTATTCACGGTTCATCTGAAGTCGGGATTCACCAGTACCGACAAGTTCCGGCGTCAGGTCGAGTTGATGCGTCTGAGTCGGGTCATTTCGAATTACGTGGCGCTGTATCCCTCGGATATACTCGTGGTCACGGGTGATTTCAACGAAGACTATGGCGATGGCCCGTTCGGCAGTCAGACCTTCTACACGCTGCCAGAGGATCTGCCCGAGACGTATAGACTGGGCAACGATATCAGTCTGCCGATCACGTACAACCCGTTTCAGACCCTGACATCGCTCGGGTTCACGATGTGCGACGCGACCTGGGAGGATTCGACGACCAATCATGTGACCTTTCCCTCCAGCAGCCGTCTGGATTATATATTTTACAAAGGGAGCGTCACGAGTCCGGGAGATGAAGTCTATAATTCGACTCAGGATAACGGTGTCGATGATGAGCAGATCGGGAATTTCCTGATCAAATGCGGGGCGACGCTTCCCTCCGGAACCAGTGCGTCTGCCTCGGATCATCTGGCGGTATTCGTCGATCTCGTTACCCCCGGCACATCGACACCCACGCCCACGCGCACCTCCACCTCAACAGCGACGCCGACACGGACGCCAACCTCACCGGTGTCCACGTTCACACCGACTCGAACACCGACGCGGACACCGACTTCAGGCCCCTCGACAGCGACTCCAACCGCCACGGCCATACCGACCGCATCGGACATTCAGTACGGCGATGTGGTGATCAACGAGATCATGTATGACAGTGTGGCATCGACGGATCAGGAGTGGGTGGAATTGTACAATCGAACCTCTCGAAGCATTGATGTATCCGGCTGGTGTCTGTGTGATGATGATACATTCCCGACGGTATCCGGTGAGGGATACATCACGATTCCAACGGGAACGACGATGGCCCCCGGAGGGTATCTCGCCATCGGGGTAACCGCCATCCCGGAAATCCCCTGTGTCGTGGCGTGCATTCAGACCAACTCGTTTACGCTGAAAAACGACGGCGACAATCTGTCGCTGTGGACTTCGAATACGGCGGGAGCGCTTCTGGTGGACGGCACGTTGTCTCTGCCGGTTTTCCCGGATCTTTCAACGACCAACATGGGATATTCCATCGAAAAATGCCCCGAGGATGCGCCGTGGCCCGATTCGACCGGCTGGCAGGAATGCACGACGGTGAGCGGTGGCAGCGAGCATGTGCGTCACACCGCCTGTGGCGTCAACGGGTGCCCGGGGGCGCCGAGGACCCCGACGAACCCGCCGGCGG
>CAYYMM010000216.1:0-2980 GCA_964472395.1 uncultured bacterium
CAACTCGGCGATAAGCTGGGCTGGGAATCGGGCATCGATCCTATCGGCGAACCTGTCTTGAAGGAAAAAAAGATAGCCGGTCGTTGTGAATCATTGGATGGCACATCGATCCGGACGCTATCGAATCAGTCGCTGAGCAACGAACTTTCCCGCTGGAGTTTGGGTCGCAAGGGAGCTCAGCGGACCTCGTCGCATATCGAATCCGATCATCCGGCGATTCTCGAAAAAGCCATGGAACTCGGCTGGGAACCCCTCCGGATTTACAATTATGTCCGCAATGTGATTCAGTACGAACCATATCCGGGACAACGTAAACGTCCGTCTGCTCTGGTTCGCGGGGGCAAGGCTAATGAATGGGACGCGTCGGCTCTCCTGATATCGCTTCTCCGTGCCTCCGGGGTTTCCTGTTCTCTGGTGCAGGCTGATGTTGTGATTCCCGTTGAGACGGCTTTGCAATGTCTCGGGCTGCCGATCGAGGACGACGCGACCGAAGCACGTCGAAACGAATTAGCGCACATGGCGGTAACGAGGTTGAATTCGATTTACAATAAAACGGATACCGGCCAAGAGCACGCCCTTGTCATCGTCACCGATGGCCGGACAACCGGTCTGCGATTCAATGAATACGGGTTTGTGGTCGCACAAATCGACTACGTTCCGTCGCGCGGGGCAAAACGAGCGGCATTCACGCCTCCCGTTCCGACTCCCGTTTTCAACACGCCGGGGCCCGGGTGGATGCCTCCGTCCCCTATCCCGGCCTACCCTCCGCCACTTTATGCCGGTAACACATGGATCCCTCTGGATATCATCATGAAGCCGATGGATGTTCATGTCGCCGAGTCAGACAATCCGATGTCGGATCCTGACTTCCCCATGCTCGAGGCCGTGTTGGATAAACGATATATGGGTTCCAGTGAAATCTGTGATCCGGTTGAGGCGTTGCTGGACCAGTTTATGAGTCACCTGGCGGAGCAGAAGACGGACGGGGGTTCAGTGCTGTTCCAGCGCTGTAACGGCGCAAAAATGCGTTACGAAGAGAACGAGTATCTGGCCAATACGCTTCCGTATGAAATCATCGTCGAGAATGGATCCTCCACGATCGATTATATTCAGAACGAAGACGCTTTTTTCGACGATCCGGACATGGCCGTGTCCCGAACCATGGTGGTGATGGTCTCAGCCGAGCCGACATCGGTGCCGACGGCATTCCCTCCCGTAACCTCGCTTGCGTCGATCACACTCGATCTTGCAGATTGTGCCAATCGGCGGGTGACCTTCCGGTTCGTGCCGGTCGATCCCGTTCCAGAGGGTATCGACTCGATCTACGATCTCCCGGGATCGATCTCGGTGGAGCCCCAGGTTCTGATCGATGGGGAAGTCATGCCCTGGTCAAGTCCTGCTCCGACGAAGCTTCTCGGCGAAATTTCCTATCTGTATTTCGTCCTGACGGATTCAACGGGGGAGACTCCGGTTGTGATCAGTAATACCATACAGGCCGGTGAGTTCTTCAATATCGCGATTTCCGGGCAAACCGTCGATGACGCGACGGATCTCCAGATTGTCGATCAATTCAATACGGCACTGATGCGTGAGGGGGGCGAGGTTGCCAAGATCGATCCCGCAACCGGACAATTCAACGAAGAGTTTCTCGGAACCTACCTTCAGTTGCAGGGGCGTCACTACTTCAAACAACTGCAGTACTCCGAAGAAATCCTGATGGGAATGAGTCGCGGGCGCATGATCCGTGATACCGGCGTCGCACGCATCGGGATCACTTTCAACGTCAGTCGGATCGGCGATGTCATTCAGGATATCTCTGCGTTTGCCTCATTCTGCGACATGGATCATTATCCGAGCGCGTGCATCTATGATGAAGAACCTGTTCGATTCAAACACTCAGACATCCGGAAGTTTCAGGGAATGACGATGTCCGCGGGAGAATCCGAGCTGTTCTACCGGGAGACCGGATCGATTGCCGCGTGTGTGTCGACGGCAGAGCTTCATCGTCGGGCGGTCGCCGCGGGAGACCGGATCCGTGAGATCACAAACGTCATCAATCCGAATGATGGCTCAGCATTTCCCAATAATGAACTGCGATTAACGATTATTGAGGTTCTCAACAACTACATCGCAAAAGGCTATACCGTGCATATCCCTGAAAATTGCTATACCTTCACCGGTTCAAACACAACGTGGACCGGAACGGGTTACATCGTTGAAAATGGTGATGCAAAGGGATACATGATTCTGGGCTATCTGGAAGATTCGGAATCCGGTTCCGGCCTGGTCCGTGAGTTCAGTGGCGGGTACGGGCTTGCGGGGACACCGATGTTCTTCGACAACGTGTTCGGTATCGAGACCGAAGCGGTCGTCATGCAACAGACCAATCTGAGCCGGAGCAGCTCTTTGTTTGAAGAGTACTGGAAGGACGAATTCTATCATTGGGTGACACTGGGCATCGCCAAACAATTCCGATGGCGGTTTCGAACATACAGTTTCAAGACGCACAATTACCGGTTTCTGTGTGCTGATCCGACATGCATGATGGGCAGGATGTCCGTGCGAGTTCTGTTCTGGAATGGTCACGGCTCTCTCGATGACGTACCCGATTATCTCGTGGCTGTTTTCCGAGACGATTTGAAACCGATCGAATGCATCAATTTGTATAACAAAGAATATGATCCGATTTATGGTATCAATCCATATGCAAGACGGCCCACTCCTCGTTCGGGCTACATCAAATGGTTCGATTACGATCCAACCTACGGCCGCGGCTATCCATCCAACCTCCCGAGCTGGAATTGGGATTTTCATAATCCATTTTTTTATTCATCACTCTGGTTCGGTGGATTTTTCGGTGGGAACACCGCCAGTTCGACACTGGCATCGTCGCTCAATCTGAAAGTCTGGCATGAACCCCAATACATTCCGCCGGGGCCGACTTCTACATTCGTGCCGTCCGCTACCCCGACACCACCCA
>CAYYMM010000217.1:0-2932 GCA_964472395.1 uncultured bacterium
CTTCCTGCCGGTATTCGTAGTCATCCTCGAATATCTTTCCGGCCGGTTCCGACTCATGCATCACTCGGACGTTTCCGCCCTGCTTGACGTAGGTCGGCCAGGCTTCGATGACAGCGTTGCGCTCAACAACCGTATTGTAGAAATCGACAGCTTCAGTCGACACAAAGCCCCAGAATCGTCGATACCGAATCGCATCCGGAGTGTCCGCAGCGACGATCGCGCCGGTCTTGTCCCGGTAGATCCACTTCGGTTCGGACGATCCAGTCACTGTTTCGGCTCGGAACTCGACAGGCTTCGTGAATCTTAGTTTCATGCTGCGACCTTTCTGCAACGGCACCCACCGTGGGCCTGCGGTTCGGACGTGCCGATTCCAGTCAAAAACTTCCCGTCTTTCAGCTTCTCGGCACCGAAGTAGTGTTTCTTGACGATCTCGCCCTTGGCGTTATGCTCGGACCAGTAGAACGGCTTACTCCCGCCCTCGCTGGCGATCTTGGTGCTGTAATTAATCCAGGGCGTAATGTTCCGGACTGCGACGAGGTTGGTCTCGGCCATCGCTTCCTTCATGAGGTCGATTCCGTCCTGGGTGTAGAACTCCGTTCCATCGAGCGGACCGCAGATCAGACAGACGCGCTCATCGCCCACCGTCTGCCAGATGTTCTTTCGAATCCCTGCGTCTTGAAATCCGGTCAGGTTGCTCCAGGAGCGCCCACGCGTGACCGTCGCAGATCCGACGACCTCCCAGTAATAGGCAGACTCACCGCAGACACCCTTGAACGCTGAAGCCATCGCTCGCCCGACTTCTCGGCGGCCGAGACCCTGCTCGATGCCGATCTTGCGTGCGGTGTCCTGGATGCGTTCTCGAATGTGGGATTCCCAGCGATGGCGCAGCCAGAACCGCGTGTCGAGCTGCAGCCAGGTCTTGGCCTGCTCATCGATCGCCGATGTGCCAGCCAACTTTACTCCGACTTCCTTAGCGATCTGGGCTTTCGACAAGCGATAGGTTCTCTGGACAGATGCTTTGACGGTTTTCCGGAGATCTGGATCTGAGTAGAACGACTCTGCCAGATGGACATCGAGGTGGGGGAGAATAATCTGCGAGATCATTTCCTCGGACACCTCCTGATTGATGCCGTCCATCATCTCCACAAGGTCTTTCATCGATTCGGAAACATTCTCGCGCCAGACCTGATTGATCTTGCGCACCATGTTCCGTTCGACGGCGAGGAAGTCGTCGTTGGTCGGCTTGTAGACCGACCGGATATTGAAGGACCGCTCAGCACCAGCCAACCAGATCGCGTTGTCGATTCGGGCGATGCGCGTATCGAGATCGCTCTCGACCATCGCAATGCGCTCGTTGATCGTCAGTTCTGCTGGCATATGCGCTCCTGGAGAACCGGGAGAACCTGGTCTCGGAACTGCTCGGGTGTAACGTTCAAAACAGTGCGGAGGTATTCCGCGAATCGCTTCCCATCGGTCGGTTTCGGCGGGTCTTTTTCTTCCGGAACTGCAGGCTGCTGTTCCTCTTGGATCGCTGCCTCGGTCACGGCCTCCAGATCGTCGAGAGACATGAGCCCCTGCGTCCCGAACATCCAGATCTGACCGAGTTTCTTTGACCGTTCTTCGCTGTCAGGATCAATCGCTTCAGTCGCCTCGATCCGTGTCCGGAACTCGGAAATCTTCTGCGGCACCCGCGACCAGATCTCCGCAATCTCAGCGGTCTGTTTCGGATTCGAGGTGTCCAGCTCCTGCAGGCGGATCACAAACGACTTGAAAGGCGTGCTGTTGAGGATGATCTTGTCCAGGACCTGCAGTTCGAAGAGGTTCTGTTCCGGCTCGAGGATCAGTTCCTTCAAGCGCTTGAGATCGGCTTCCTTGTCGGCACCGCTCCCCAACGCGCCCGTATCGGCGTGGACGAGCGAAGGCGGCACCTGGCAGGCGTTGGCTATCCACTGCCGCTTCTGTTTGTTCATCTCGAGGAACTTGTCCGGATCCGGGCCTTTGATCTCGTGAATCAGAATCGGGAGCGAACCTGTAACCGAACCCTTCGTCAAAACCTCTGTGACCAACGCTTTCCGGTGATTTCCACCAGCATTGCGCTGATCCGATGTGTCCTTCAGGAAATCAGTGAAAATCTGAGTGAGAGTCTTCCCGCCGACCGGTTTCGATTCTGGAAGAATCACAAACACATCCGGCAGACAGTTGCCTCTGAAATGTCCCCATTCGTACTTCCCGATCTCCCACGAGACATCGACACTCTGCTTCTCGGAATACCAGGTCGGCCATCCGCAGTTCTGATCGCGCGGGTCATACTGCTTGATGGCGATGATCGAGGGACCGTCCATCAGTTCGCCCTGGTCGACACCCCAGGTCTTGTCCTGAGTGTGGCCGGTGTATTTGTTGATGAATCGCGGGTCGCCGTAGGTCTTGGCGTAGCGGATCTGGTTGTCGCCGGTGTTGATGATCCACCGGGGGAACCGGACGTCAGCCGGGTCATCGACTTCGATCTCAGTGCGCGTGATCGCAACACCACCCGACTGGTTCGGGATCTGGATCGACCGCTTGACCTTCTTCGGTTTCAAAGGCTGGGCGTGCATCCGGTTCAGATGCGAAATGCGAGAGACCTCCCGGCCGATGGTTTTCCCATCGCGTTTCACCTCGACCAGGTTCTCATCGATCCGGACCAGACCCATGCCGAATGTGTATTTGTCGATGTGAGCGTTGTATGCGACTTCCGGGAGGGATGGATCGAACATCGCACGGATCCATTCTTCCATCTCCCCGCGTTCGTTTTCGTTCGGTGTGTTCGAATTGTAGGGTGAGGATTCGAGTCTATGCCCCAGTCTGCCGACCGCTGCTGCCTTGAACAGATTGCACGACTGCAGCGTTCCGTTGGTTGCCACAGAATCAGATAGGTTGGAAAGATCATCCATCG
>CAYYMM010000218.1:0-2932 GCA_964472395.1 uncultured bacterium
CTTCCTGCCGGTATTCGTAGTCATCCTCGAATATCTTTCCGGCCGGTTCCGACTCGTGCATCACGCGGACATTACCGCCCTGCTTGACGTAGGTCGGCCAGGCCTCGATGACGGCGTTGCGTTCGACAACCGTATTGTAGAAATCGACTGCTTCAGTCGAGACAAAGCCCCAGAAACGTCGATACCGTATCGCATCCGGAGTATCCGCAGAAACGATCGCTCCGGTCTTGTCCCGGTAGATCCATTTCGGTTCGGATGACCCAGTCACTGTTTCGGCTCGGAACTCGACAGGCTTCGTGAATCTCAGTTTCATGCTGCCACCTTTCTGCAGCGGCAGCCGCCGTGCGCTTGTGGTTCGGTCATGCCGACACCGGTCAGGAACTTCCCGTCCTTCAGCTTCTCGGCACCGAAGAAGTGTTTTCGTGTGATCTCACCCTTGGCGTTGTGTTCGGACCAGTAGAACGGCTTTGATCCACCCTCATTGGCGACCTTGGTGCTGTAATTAATCCAGGGCGTAATGTTGCGGACTGCGACGAGGTTGGTCTCGGCCATCGCTTCCTTCATGAGGTCGATTCCGTCCTGGGTGTAGAACTCCGTTCCATCGAGCGGACCGCAGATCAGACAGACGCGCTCATCACCCACCGTCTGCCAGATGTTTTTCCTGATCCCAGCATCCTGGAATCCGGTCAGGTTGCTCCAGGAGCGCCCACGAGTGACCGTCGCAGATCCGACGACTTCCCAGTAATAGGCAGACTCACCGCAGACACCCTTGAACGCGCTGGCCATCGCACGGCCGACTTCACGCCGGCCGAGACCCTGCTCAATACCGATCTTGCGTGCGGTGTCCTGGATGCGCTCCCGGATATGCGTTTCCCATTGGTGACGCAGCCAGAACCGCGTATCGAGTTGCAGCCAGGTTTTTGCCTGTTCGTCGATCGCCGAGGTGCCAGCGAGTTTCACACCGACCTCTTTGGCGATCTGGGCCTTCGACAGCCGATAGGTGCGCTGAATCGAAGCCTTGACGGTTTTACGGAGGTCCGGATCTGAGTAGAACGACTCTGCAAGATGGACATCGAGGTATGGGAGAATAATCTGCGAGATCATTTCCTCGGACACCTCCTGATTGATGCCGTCCATCATCTCCACAAGGTCTTTCATCGATTCGGAAACATTCTCGCGCCAGACCTGATTGATCTTGCGCACCATGTTCCGCTCGACTGCTAGGAAGTCATCGTTCGTTGGCTTGTAGACTGACCGAACATTGAGCGATCGCTCTGCACCAGCCAGCCAGATCGCGTTGTCGATTCGGGCGATGCGCGTATCGAGATCACTCTCGACCATCGTAATGCGCTCGTTGATCGTCAGTTCTGCTGGCATATCCGCTCCTGGAGAACAGGGAGAACCTGGTCTCGGAACTGCTCGGGCGTGACGTTCAAAACAGTGCGGAGGTATTCCGCAAAGCGCTTACCATCGGTCGGTTTGGGTGGGTCTTTTTCTTCCGGAACGGCAGGCTGCTGTTCTTCCTCGATTGCCGCTTCTGTGACCGCTTCCAGATCGTCCAGAGACATGAGCCCCTGCATCCCGAACATCCATACCTGCCCGATCTTCTTCGATCGTTCTTCACTCTCCGGATCGATCGCTTCAGTCGCCTCGATCCGTGTCCGGAACTCGGAAATCTTCTGCGGCACACGCGACCAGATCTCCGCAATCTCAGCGGTCTGTTTCGGATTTGAGGTGTCCAGTTCCTGCAGGCGGATCACAAACGACTTGAAAGGCGTGCTGTTGAGGATGATCTTGTCCAGGACCTGCAGTTCGAAGAGGTTCTGTTCCGGCTCAAGGATCAGTTCCTTCAGGCGCTTGAGATCGGCTTCCTTGTCCGCGCCGCTCCCCAGCGCACCCGTATCGGCGTGGACGAGCGAAGGCGGCACCTGGCAGGCGTTGGCAATCCACTGCCGTTTCTGTTTGTTCATCTCGAGGAACTTGTCCGGATCCGGGCCCTTGATCTCGTGGATCAGGATCGGAAGCGAACCTGTAACCGAACCCTTCGTCAGAACTTCTGTGACCAATGCTTTCCGGTGATTTCCACCAGCATTGCGCTGATCCGATGTGTCCTTCAGGAAGTCAGTGAAAATCTGAGTGAGAGTCTTCCCGCCGACTGGTTTCGACTCTGGGAGAATCACAAAAACATCCGGCAGGCAGTTACCTCTGAAATGTCCCCATTCGTATTTCCCGATCTCCCATGAGACATCGACGCTCTGCTTCTCGGAATACCAGGTCGGCCATCCGCAGTTCTGGTCGCGAGGATCATACTGCTTGATGGCGATGATCGAGGGACCGTCCATCAGTTCGCCTTGGTCGACGCCCCAAGTCTTGTCCTGAGTGTGTCCGGTGTATTTGTTGATGAATCGCGGATCACCGTAGGTCTTGGCGTAGCGGATCTGGTTGTCGCCGGTGTTGATGATCCACCGCGGGAACCGGACATCAGCCGGGTCATCGACTTCGATCTCAGTGCGCGTGATCGCGACACCACCTGACTGGTTCGGAATTTGGATTGACCGTTTGACCTTCTTCGGTTTCAAAGGCTGGGCGTGCATCCGGTTCAGATGGGAGATGCGAGAGACCTCCCGGCCTATGACTTTACCCTCGCGCTTCACCTCGACCAGGTTCTCGTCGATTCTCAGCAGACCCATTCCGAACGTGTATTTGTCGATATGAGCGCTGTAGGCGACTTCCGGTAATGATGGATCAAACTTCTCCCGAATCCATTCCTCAATTTTCCCACGTTCCTGATCGTCTGGTGTGTTCGAATTGTATGGCGAGGACTCAAGCCTGTGACCGAGCCGTCCAACCGCTGATGCCTTGAACAGATTGCAGGATTGCAGCGTTCCGTTGGTTGCCACAGAATCAGATAGGTTGGAAAGATCATCCATCG
>CAYYMM010000219.1:0-2930 GCA_964472395.1 uncultured bacterium
TCCGATTCAGATCGAACATAAATTCAGGGAAGGTGATATCCGCCACTGCTATGCGGACATATCGAAAATCCAAAGCCGGCTGGGGTACAAACCCGGGGTTCGATTCGAGGACGGCATGGAGGAACTGACTGCCTGGGTATCCAGACAGACCGCTCGCGACGGATTTGAAGACGCCCGTCGCGAACTCGAAAAACGAGGTCTCGCCAACTAGAATAAGCAGAGGTGTCCGACCATGCAAACACCGGATCATCCGTTCACCGCCGTTCCCATCAATTTGAGTGAACAGCTCAGGCGCGCCGCAAGACTGCATCCCACGCGAACCGCCATCATCCATCAGGGACAGATCGTCTCATATGAAGAACTGGACGAACTGGTCGACCGGTTTTCGAGCCATCTTCATCGGAAAGGGCTTCGCCCCGGTGGTCGAGTTCTGTTCGCGCTGACTCGCAAACCTGAACTCGTCATCTCGTTTCTCGCCATCGCCCGTCTCGGAGGCATTGCCGTCCCGCTCGACTGGCGCTGCACCCTTGAGGAAATCCAGGCGATCCGGAATCTTGTCAATCCCTGCGGCACGATTCATCACGCTGAAATGACCGATCAGATTGGGCGCTTGTCACAGGATGAATGGTCCGTGCGGATCGATCCGGATCGCTGGAAAGACGATCTCGGTGTAATCGATCCAACTCTCAAGTATCCCACGATGTCTGACGATGATCCGGTGTATCTTAATTTCACTTCCGGTTCGACGGGAAGGCCCAAGGCCGCCATCGCGACGTATCGGAATCTCCATACGAATACTCTCGCGTCCTGTATCGCTCTTCGGATCACTTCAAACGACGTGCATCTGCCGTTGTTCGCCGTCATGTCGCATCCTCACGAATCGTTTTGTCGATCATTGTTCACAGGTGGTGCGAGTGTTCTGCTCGATTCTATCTACCCTCGTGCCATCGCCCGGGCGATCTCAGATCATCAGATCACTTGCACGATGGCCGTTCCCCCCATTTACGAAATGCTGCTCCCGTTTGCCGACAGTCCGGCGTTTTCGTTCAGGAGTCTGCGAGTACCCGAAGCCGGTGGCATGGCGACTTCGAGCTGGCTGCGGGATCGATTCAGCGCACGTTTTGGTGTGCCTCTGGTGCCGGTCTGGGGAAGCACCGAGAGTATGGGTATTGCGTTCGCATCGCCTCCGAACGGCCCGGTGCCGGACGAATCTTGCGGACGCCTTCTGCCATATTATGATGCTCGAATCCTGGGATCCGACGGCCAGGATGCACCGGATGGCGAACCGGGCGAGCTTGCACTTCGCGGCGACGGCATCACGCGCGGATACTGGCAGGCGACGCATGAAAACCAGATTGTCTTTCAGGATGGATGGTATCGAACTGGAGATGTGTTTCGGCAGGATAAAGAGGGTTTTTATTACTGCATCGGTCGAAAGGACAACATGATCAAAGTGGGAGGACTCAAGGTCTATCCCGGAGAAATCGAAGCACAGTTGATCCTTCATCCTGCCGTGCGTGAAGCCGTTGTTGTTCCATTTCAGGATAAGTTGAGGGGAATGGTACCGCTTGCTGCGGTAGTGTTGAAACCCGGAGAATCGACCACGGAGGGCCAACTTCGGCAGTTCCTGAGCAAGCGACTGCCGAAGGCAAAGATCCCGAGGGTTTTCCGGTTCCTCACCGGCCTGCCTCGAATCGGCAGTGGCAAAATCAACTTCACTCAGATCGGGCACTCAATCGAAGAGTCGGCCGTCGTGACCGATCGTGAATATGAGCAGATGCTCGATTCAATCGACATCAAACTCCTCAACCTGTTGAATGAACGTTTGAAGATCACATTGAACATGCAATCCGGAAACGTCAGACTGCGATACAGCCCTGAACGATTGGAGGAAACAATCCGGAAACTCCAGGAATACAACTCAGGCCCCATGCACGACAGCGTAGTCGAACAGATTTTTCGTTTAATTCTATCAATCCCGCAGTACATGTAGTTCAGGAGACTCCAGATGGAAGTGACGCCCAACAGACCGATCGTTGAACTGGCCGACCTGGTCGTCGAACGCCATGATTTGCTTCTGATCGCCGGACCTTGCAGTGTTGAAAGTGAGGAGCAGCTTGTCGCGTGTGCGGAACTCCTACGGGAATGCGGAGTCCGTTTCATGCGCGGTGGCGCTTATAAACCGCGCACGAATCCTTACAGCTTCCAAGGCATGCAGAAGAAAGGTCTCGATCTTCTGGGCAAGATCCGCTGCCAGTTCGGGTTGAAAATAGTCACCGAGATCGTCGATATCGATCATCTGCCCGAATATGAGGATACTGTCGATGTTCTGCAGATCGGCGCACGCAACATGAGCAACTTTCAGTTTCTCAAGCGCCTCGCACCGTTGACCCAAAAGCCGATTCTCCTGAAGAGGGGATACTCCGCGACGATTGAGGAACTGGTGATGGCAGCGGAGTATTTGATCGCAGGAGGCAACCGGAATGTCATTTTATGCGAGCGCGGCATTCGCACATTCGAACCCATGACTCGAAGTACGCTCGACATTTCAGCCGTACCCATCGTCCAGAAACTGTCGCCACTGCCGATCATCGTGGATCCGAGCCATGCGAGCGGACGGAGTGACATCGTCATCCCGATGGCACTTGGTGGACTGGCGGCAGGCGCAGACGGCCTGATGGTCGAAATCCATCCGAATCCGCAGAAGGCACTATGTGATGGACTCCAATCTCTCGACTTTGACAAGTTCAGAGAACTGATTCGTTCGATCGATCGCATCCGTCCGTTTCTCGATTCGCAGCGACGACGGGAGACACATGTATGACCACGCATCGAGTCGCTCTTCTGAAACTCGCGAATCTCAAGGGAACACCTGTCCGATTCGGTGAACCTGATCTGAGAAATGTCCGGACAGCCCTCGAATCAATCCT
>CAYYMM010000220.1:0-2917 GCA_964472395.1 uncultured bacterium
CGGACGGTTCGGCTGCCGTATCCGGTGATTCCCGCTCAGATCGATCAGGAGATTGTCGATATTCAATCGATAGACGAGAGTGACCTATTGTCGCAGGCGACTACGAAACCATATCCTGAGGCAATGTTCTTTGCAGAGGATCCGGTTGCGCTGCGGGAGATCCGTCTGCTGCCGTTGGCGTTTTATCCGGTTCACTATATTGCAGCCACGAATTCTGTCGAAATCATCGACGAAGCAGTGATTTCAATCCGAATGATCGACCAGGAGTCTCCGAATCAAATCCTCTCGCATGGACCATTTTCTCCGTCATACGAGATGCTCTACCGCGCCATTGCCCCGAATTATGACGATTCGTGGAATCGGGATCTTGAGAGGGGCGAAGCAGAGCATTATCTGTTGATCATCCCGGATGCCTTCGAAAGCCGCTGCCAGGGTTTCATTGCATGGAAGGAGCAGCAGGGATTCCGAGTCGATATTCTCCGATTATCGTCGCTTGGTTCGAGTCCGACGGCAGCACAACTGAAAACCGCTCTGCAGAATTTGTATGGATCGGCTGCGAAACCGGTCTATGCCATAATCATGGGAAACACGAACAATTTCCCGGTCTATACGTCCTATGACAGTTATCATCCAGGCAATTTCAATGACGACCTGTTTTACTCACAACTCGAAGGCGGCGATTACTTCGCCGATATCTTCCTCTCGCGATTGCCGGCAACCACAGTAGATGAACTATCCACCATGCTGTCGAAGATCCTGTTCTACGAGCAACGACCTCAGACACAGAATCTGAACGCATATCACACCGCCCTGATGGCGTGTTCGGGTCTGTATGATTCCCAGCAAGTAACAAAAGAACAAACCGCTGATCGCCTCACGACCAATCTCGGATACACCAACATCCACACCATGTACAATTGGAGTTCCGGATCGAACTCGCAGATTCAGAACTGGGTCAATACCGGCATCAGCATTCTGAATTATCGAGGTGAAGGCTGGCAGTCCGGATGGAATCCGGGCCATAGCACGAGTTTTCATTATGATGAAGTGTATCCCCTGCAGAACAACACCAGGATGCCCGTCATCACATCGATCGGATGCGGTGTCGCAATGTTCAGTGGGTATCAGGAGTGTTTCGGTCATGCCTGGATGGCGCTGGGTTCACCGGGGGAAATGCGCGGTGCGGTAGCATTCATGGGGCCGACATGGAATACCAGAACGACGATCAACAACTGGATCGATAGAGGCATTTACAGGGGATTCTGCTACCATGACATCACCCGTTCTTCACCAGCTTTCGATTACGGCAAGATCTACGCATACAATCATTTCATCGGTACTCCCTACATGACGAATGATATCCCGACTCACATGCGGGAATATGTTCTGTTCGGCAACCCCGATCTCTGGTGGCGCACCGATGTGCCGCGGACTGCACAGATCTATCATGCCTGGTGTCCGAACTCCGAGGGAAACGGCATTGTCGTTGTGGATTCAACAGGCAAAAAAGTCGCCAACGCGCAGGTTTGTTTTCTGAAGAACGGCGAACAACGGGTGTACGTAACGGACAGCGGCGGCGGATGCCGGATATTTATGGACGATGCCACCACTCCGACCGCGTACACTCTGACCGGCTGGAATCTGCTCCCGTGTAGCGGGTCTTTTACTCTGCCCGAAACAGGAGATGATGGAGATATCATTATCACAGAGGTCAAACCGGATATCGCGGTGACCGGAATCGATGGAGACATGGTTGAGATCGCCAATCTGGAAACACTCACCGCAATCAATCTGAAGGGCTGGACGATCGGAGATCTGGATGGATACGACCGGCCTTTCGTCAACCAGGACGCGGTGCTTGGACCCAGGAAACTCGCCGTGATCAAGTTCGTCGGGCCGACCGGACTTGAGACCGTCACCACCACATCGTACGGGCTCTCGATCACATCCAGAGCCAATCCGAGTTTATCCTCTGAGGAAGACACGGTTGTTGTACGAAACACGGAAGGCCGTATCCGCGATGGGATCTGTTATCATAACGGAACCGGAATCGGATCGACGAACGAATCGGAAGATCTCTCGAAACTGACCCAACCTACAACCACACTGGCGATGGGTTTCCGAGGATGGTGGACGGGACCTGATGAAGCCACACAGGCTCAGTACGAATCATATGCCCTGAACTGGTCAACATATGCTGGAGTCGGCGGCGTAGGATCGATTCAGAGAATCGGAATCCCGGGAGCGGGCATTTACGATTCTCCTTCGTTCTTTACCGTTCAGTCGACGACAAACTTCGGGACATATACTTTCCCGACCGAAGAAAATTCGGTCGTTATGAACTAGTGCTCCTTCTTGAAATGCTTTCCTGCTGGAAAGGCGCCCGTTCGCGGGCGCCTTTTCTATTGTTGGGATGTATTGGAGTGACTGTGCTGGAATCGAACAAGATCAGGTATGCGATCCACGAGTTCCGGCTGCGAGCCAGCCCCCGTCCTGCCTGCGTCCGAGTTCGTGCAGAACGGATGCTGCCTTTGCATGCGAAATCCTTCGATTGATCAGATCGGTCATTACACGATCAACCATTCGTTTCCGTCGCTTCGAATCGGTCGCATCCAGAAGATGCTCGATCTGCTTGAGAATCCCTTGCCAGACGCGGTTTCGTCTGCGCCCCTTCAGTCTCTTACAACTCGCATCATACGCCTGTTCGATTCTCAGAATCGCCTCCTCCAACAGGAGCTTTCGGTCGTCATCAAAGCGCTCTTTCATTGATTTGAGCGCTCGAATCGCAAGCGGTGCGTCAATAATCCCGAAATCGTCATATGACTGCAGTGCTCCCAAAATGGCTCTCTGTGTATCCGGATTTCCGGTCTCGAGTTCCATCAGCATCGCCTGAACCTTGGACAGAGAGACCCAGCGG
>CAYYMM010000221.1:0-2751 GCA_964472395.1 uncultured bacterium
GCCCATGCCCATGCCCGTTGTCGTTGTCGTTGTCGTGTTCGTTATCGTGCTCGTTATCGTGTTCGTGGTCGTGTCCGTGGTCGTGTCCGTGCGTCCCCGCTTCCTCCCGCACATCCAGCTTCACCGCCCGGATTCCCATTCGGTCCACGAGACTTGCGGTGATCATGTTCCGTGTGACGGGTGTCTGTGCGAATGCCTCGATCAACCGTTCGAGATCGAGGCCGGCTGCGACGAGCGCGCCGAGAAACATGTCGCCGCTGATACCGGCGAAACAGTCCAGATATGCAATCTTCATGATGGAATCTCCTTCCGCCCGAAAGTATACCGTCTGTGCCCTGAAGGCAACCAACAGAATGCGTCAGGCGGCTGACTTCGAGACGCGTAAATGATAGACTTACGTCATGCGGAACCGGTTACTGATTTCTTTTATAAGTTCAGCCGTCATCCTCGCGCTGATCGCAGTCGTGCTCATGCAGGCCGATCGGTCGAGTTCCGCTGAGGCTGGCCGATCGATTTCCCTCGAAACACTTCTGGATCGGCACGATGCGTTCTTTCACGCCATCGCTGGCGATCTGACACGCGGGATCGTAGTTTCCGGAGAAGATACGGCGACGCTGTTTGGATATCTCCGCATCCGCCTGACTGATTTCACCGAACAGGCACTCGACGCCGGTCTGGCGCCTCCGGCTGGATTGGCCTGTTACGCTTCCGATGGAACGATGCTCGCCTGGGCGGGCTTCATTCACGATGCCGCGATTGATTACGAGCGATTTCGAGATATCGGGTCGGGGGTTCTTCCGATTGCGACGGCTTCCGGGAATGCCCGTGTTTATTGGAGCACTGGTGAAGACGGTCGGACCTGCACGGTGACACTCGTCGAAACGATGCGAAGCAGTATCGAGACGGGGGAGGGGATTGTGACGCTCGACTCACGGCGCTCGACGCCGGTCGAGGAGAGCACGCCAGGTCGTCTGGCAGGTATGGGTTGGTGTGTCGTCGTTGTCCTTTGGTTCTGTGTCTGGATCCTGTTCATTCCCGCAGGGTGGCCGATCCTGAGGCTCGTCGTCGCGACTGCCGGCGGATACGGACTGTATGTTCTGCTGTTCGCAACCGGATATGCAGCTGAGTTTTTCAAACCGGAATGGTTCGATCCTCGATTTTTTGCCGGTGAGGCACCGTTTCCGCCGCTCGCGGCGCATTTATTGGTCTTTTCAATTCTCACCTGCCTGGTCTCGGCGATCTCTTCTGTCCCCGTTTACGGGAGGTCCTATCGGTATCTCGCATACCCCATCGGCATCTTCGCTTCGGCATTCATCGGCATTCTCGCGAAAAATCTGACGGAATCACTGGTAGCGAACACAAGCATTTCGTGGTGGCCGGACTGCCTGGACGCGCAAGTCGGTGCGACGATTGCTGCACCTCTGAGTTTGATTCTGCTCATGCCGGCGGTTCTCCGGGTCATGCTGCGCCTGATGGTTCCGGCCGTCGAGGGAGCCTCGCGTGCGAGCCGAATCGTTTTTTTCATCGTCTGCGTCTCCGCCGGTTCAATCGTGCAAATGGTTCTGACCGATCCGGATCCGACAACTTTAGCACTTGCTGTCGCATTGCCGCTCACGGCCATCCTGCTGGCGCGATCTGGGTCCCGGAGACGATACGCATTTCGCGAACTGACCGCGGCGGTATTCCTTGCGTTGCCTGCCGCTGCCTTCTTTCTGACGCCCGCTGCGCATCGGGCATCGCGAGAGGCTGTTCAGCAGAGCCTCGATCATTGGACCGACGATCAGGATCTGCTGAGGCGGTTTGCACTCGAGACAAATCTCGATGAAATGCGAGCGAAGGAAACATTAGCGCCGGCGATCGCGGGTACGCTCCCGTATCAGGCATTTGAACTATGGGCGGAAGCCGACTTGTCAGCCGTGAGCCAGTCGCATTGTGTCGAGTTGTACGATGTCCGTCGGCAACTCGTGGATCGATTCGGTCCTGGAATCGACTTTCGCGAACTGCCGCCTCTGTATTTCGATCAGATGGACGAAGCGGACGGGCAATCGATCTTTACTCCCTGGTTTCAGAGCGCAGGTGATATGCAGTCCGAGTTGATCGGTGGCATTTCAGTGTCCGACCAGGCTGGCGATCCGGCCGGTTACCTGATCGTGTCGATCTTTGCGGGGCCTCGGGAGATCATTCCTCGAGCACCTGAATGGGGTAGTGGTGTCGAGTTACGGCCTCTGACGGAAACCGTGCCGCCGGGCATCGAGGCGGAATGGACGCGAGTGCGTGACAACCGGGCCGATGTGCTCGTGATGCCGATGCCCCTGTCTGAAACCGGGAGTCCGACACGATTGGTGGCCGTCCTCCCATGGATTGACTGGCCGGCGATTCTGGCCGGGCATGTCTATCTCGCGGCAGGAGCGATCGGGTTGCTGGCAATCGAGGCTGCGTTACGCCTTCTGACGGCAGTTCGGCGTTCGACCAAATGGCCTGGACTGAGTTTCCGGGCTCAGCTCCAGATCGCGAGCACGCTTCTGGTCATCATTTTCCCGATTGCACTAGCCATCCTACTCCATTCGCTCATGTCAACCTTCGCAGAAACCCAGCGATCCGGTCTTTTAAGCGCCACCGCTCGACGCGCAACCGATTCGCTCGAAGGCAATCTCATACTGCGAGCAACGGCGGTGGCCGAGCGTATCGCGGCGGAAGGGGCATCGATTCCACCCGTTCCAGGCGTGGATTGGGTACTATATGATGCGCGAG
>CAYYMM010000222.1:0-2660 GCA_964472395.1 uncultured bacterium
CCGAGCGTCAAGTTCCGCGAGTCGGATCGCGGTCCCCGACCGTTCCGTCTCAAGAGCACCCAATGTCTCTTTGGTCGTGTTCCATTCACGATCGAGTGCTTGAAGCGCTTCACGTTCCCGATCCAATCGTGCGGAAGCTGTCTGGACGCGTGTCGCCAGAACAGGTTGTCGTATGTTGCCAGCGTCAATTTCGCCGGATGTCGCTCGAAGTTCACCCGTCACCTCCTCGAGTTGGGTGATGTTTGCGACGAGTCGTTGGTCGAGACGATCGGCCATTTCCTGAATCCGCAGGATACCGGCACGCATCGACTCGACCTCTCGACGACCTGCCAGCAGGCGCTCCCGTGTCGTCTCGGTCGTTATCCGTAATTCACCGAACTCCCGGCGGTTGTTTTCCATCCACACACCATGCGTCTCGATCGCCTCATCCAACGCCGCCATCCTCGCGACATCATCTGGCGACATTGCTGCACTCTCCGTTGCGCTGTGCAACGCGTCGAGAGCAACGGACAAGGAGGAAATCTCATCGCCAACTGCTCCGTTCTCGGCTTCGATCGCCTCGAAACGCAAGTCGATCTGACGGAGTTGGCGTTCGAGATGTTCGGAATCCCTTCGGACAGCGGTGAGTTTCAGTCGCAATTCAGAGAGCGATTCACCGAGGATGTTGCGTTCGTGCTCGGCTTCCGCGAGTAGTTCCATGTAAGCGGCGCGTTCGGTTTCACACGCGTCGCGGCGCTCAGTCACATCCCGGATTTCATGCTGAAGTGATCGGATTTCGAGCTTTTTAGCGCGATACTCACCCGCTGGGCTCACATCGATCCCTCCGGTGACGATGCCTTCCGGGCTGATCGTTTCGCCTGCCAGTGTCACGAGGGCCAGAGGAGAACCGGATGATTCCCAGACCTTAAGAGCGGAGGGGAGATCGTCTGCCAGATAGACATTGCGGAGCAGGAGATCGATCAGTGCATCGAAACCCGGAGCAGGCCGCACGAGCGCACGCAGAGGACGGGCATCCCGTGGAGGAGGTGTCGAGGGGGGACGATCATGACGTGTTACCCGCAGCGGTGTAAACACGCAGCGACCGCTCTTGCGGATGTTCAGAAACGAAACGGCCTGAAGCGTATGAGCATGGCCCTCAACGACGACTCCCTGGATCGATCCGGCGAGTGCCGCTGCGACAGCTCGTTCGTAAATCGGTTCGGTTTCATATGCATCGGCCATAAGGCCAAGGATGCCATTGCGTTCGTCTCGTTCGGCGCAGAACTCGGTCAGGATACTTCGCACGGCCTCTCCGAGACCCTCACCAGCCCGGACGATATCCGAGAGTGATCGAGCGCGTGAGGTGCATTCCATCAGGCGCGCATCCATCGCCTGGATTTGACCCCTTCTTTCGTCAACCGCTCTTCTCCGAGCCATTATCCGATCCTCGCACCGATCCAGTTCGTCGATCCGACCACGTTCTGATTCCTCGAGATCCCGAATGGACTCGATGGCTGAACACACGGCGCGGCGACTCTGCTCGCGCTCCTGCGACACCTGATCACGTTCTCGAAACAGCTTCTCCGCCCGGGATCTCAGCCTTCGTAAACCCTCCTCATACTCAGTCTGCTGATTCCGGCGTCGGGCAGCGAGTTCGAGGCATTTAAGCTCTCGGTCCTTGAGAACTCTGAGTTCCTTGCGGAGCTGAGTGAGTGTTTCCTGATGTCCGGACTCTTCGATCCTGGATCGATCAACATTCTGTTCCAGCGATCGGAGTGAGCACTCGATGTCCGACAGCGCGGATGTTTTTTCTTTCAATCTCGTCTCGGATTCGGTCCTTCGGCCTGCAAGCTCGGATCGTTCCGTTTCCAAATCGCGCGAGGATTGGGTCAGTGCATTCGAACGCGCATGCAGATCACTGAGTCTTCGGGTCAGGAAATCGAGTTGCATATCGTTTTGCTCGGCGATTTTCTGTTCGACCCGGAGCGCATCCGTTGCAGAATCGACGCGGATCCGGGCTTGTTCCGCTGCTGCGGCTTTCAATGCGGCGTCCGCCATTAATCGGACTGAGTCGTCTTCGAGTGATATCAGACGGGCCTTGAGAGTGGCGCGATCCTTCATGGATTGTGTATACCGGGCGGTCAGATACGCATTTCGTGTCTCATCGCGCTCCCGGACCAACTCACGGAAACGCTCAGCTTTTCTCGCCTGTCTGGCCAGAACAGCCCGGCGTGAACGAACCTCGCCGAGGATGTCTCTAACACGATCGAGATTCTGCTCGGTGAGATTGAGTTTGGACTGGGCTTCTTTTTTTCGGTGCTTGTATTTAACAATACCCGCGCTCTGTTCAATCAATCCGCGTCGCTCATCCGGCCGAGCCAGGAGGAGTGCATCCACCTTGCCCTGCTCGATCAGAGAATAGGCCCCTTTCCCCAATCCGGCATCCATGAACAGATCGACGATATCCTTGAGGCGGCATGGTTGTCTGTTCAGAAGATACTCGCTCTCACCACTCCGATATAGCCGCCGTGTGACTTCGATATCCCGGTAATTGTGAGGAGGGTTGTCCGAGAGCCATTCGACGGTCAGTGTGACTTCCGCGAGTCCGACCGGTTTTCGGTTGGCGCTTCCATTAAAGATGACGTCGGACATGTTCTGCGCCCGGAGTTGCGTCGGACCCT
>CAYYMM010000223.1:0-2645 GCA_964472395.1 uncultured bacterium
GCCGACCGAAACCCCGAGCGAACCGACTCCGTCTCCGACCGCCACCATTCCGCTCCAAGTCCCGACCTCAACACCGATGGGTATCGGACTCATGATCGCCGTTCTCAGCGCACTGATCGTCCTCAATACGCTCGCCCGGAAACGCTGATCCGGAATACTGATTAAACCGAGAGGCTCCTCCCCATGAGGAGCCTTTTCTTTTGGTTTTCCGTTTCTTTGGTACTGAACCCGTTGCCTCAAATATGTTACGCTGACCCCGGAGGATCACTGCATTGGCCCACCGCTTCCGACGCTGCCGGCGTATCATCCGGTTCATCACCCGGCTTGTCCTGCTCCCCGGGCTGCTCCTCCTCCTGCTCATCCACCTCCCCCCGGTCCAGCAGTTCGCCGGACGTCTCATCACCCGATCCGTCTCCTCCACCCTCCTCACCCGATTCTCCCTCGACAGACTCTCCCTGAATCTCGTCACCCTGCATCTCACGATCGAACAGCTCTCGATCACCTCCCCCTCAACCGATCCGGCCTCGTCACTCTCCATTCCCCGGATCGATCTGAATCTGAGCGCCCTGGAACTCCTCTCAGGCCGGATCCACATCGAATCACTTGCGATCGATGCCCCCGTCATCGCGCTCCGATTGACAGATAGCGGATCCGTCGCGCTTCCTTTCACGATCGCCGCATCGGACGCATCCGCAGCACCATCGCACGATCCGATCCAGCCACCGCCGATCACACTAGGTTCGATCGCCATGACCGGTGCGCGCCTCACGCTGATTGACGCCTCGGATGCGACGCTCGCGGACCTTCGGGATCTTACGGTGACACTCTCGGGCAACCCGCGCGGAGGTTTTTCCGGAGCAATTTCGTCCGGGACACTCGAATCGTTTGCAGGCAACACCGCCACGCAACCCATTCAGGCGACCATGGCGGTTTCCGATGCCTGGAAACTCGATACCGACATCACGCTCGATCTTCCGGGTCTCGACGCACGCTCCCATATCGATTTCAAACTCTTCTCCGCCCCGCCCGCCTATCATCTCACCCTGACCGCAACAGCCGACGCGACCCCCTGGCTCAACGCGTTTCATGTCGAGGGGATTTCGGCGTCCCCGATCGAACTCGCGATCGACGCCCGCAGCACTCAGGGGCCGATTCCGGCGGCAACCGTTTCGATCGACACCCGCGATCTGGCTGCGGACGCTCTTTCGCTTGAGGGGATCACGGCTTCCGTGACGATCGACGAGGCAGCCCTGTTGCGTGCGGACATGCGTTTTCTTGCCGGCGGAGGGGATCTCAGCGCGACAGCCGACATCGATCTGAACGTCCTCGATGCCGCCTCGTTCCAGGGCACGATCACTTCCGTCGATCTCGCGAAAGCACTCACTCTGCCCGACCGGACGCATCCTGTTGCGGGTCTGCTCAGAGGTGCGTTCTCGGGCCGCATTCCCTTCGACGCCCCCGCGCGATCCGACGCCGATCTCAGCCTGACGGTCGATTCCGGCGGGCTCCCCTCCACCTCACTCGACCGGCTCACACTCACGCTGAATGCCGCGCTGACGGGCGGACGAGCGACGATCGACAGGCTGACGGCGCGACATGCGTTGTCGCGGATCGATCTGACGGGCGCGCTGACCCTGCCCGACACGCTCTCCGATGTGGCGCTCGATGTTGCGCTTCCGGATCTGTCGCCCTACCTGGCGCTCGCGGGCATGACGGGTTCCGGTGCGATCGATCTGAAGGCGACGGCGGGAGGGAGCCTGCAGAAACCGACGGTCATGGCGACAGGCGCGATTCGTGCGCTCGCCATCGGAGGCGCGGTCATCGATATCCCGGAGATCTCCGCACAATTCGATCAGGGCGTCGGAGAATTGCGTCTGAAATCGCCCCGCATTCCGTCCGAACTGCCGGATCTGACGCTCCGGACGGTTTTTGAACCCGAACAGTCCGCCTCGATCACCTCATCGGACGATTCGCTGAGAGCGTCGCTGGTTCGCGATGCGTCCGGCGTCCGGAAGATACGCGCCGATCTGACCGATTTTCCTCTCGATCGCATCCGGCCTTTTCTGCCGGGAAGTGTCGCGACGATCACCGGCCGATTGACGGCAGGCGCGGACATCGCGATCGCACCCGATGGCTCTCCCGCGATCGACGCGGTGATCTCGAAGCTCGACGCGGGGATCGATGCACACGGCGTCACCCTCTCCCGCCCGGCGACCATCCGGATGCGCAATGGAACGCTGAGCGCTTCGGCGATCGATCTGCTGGCCGGAGACGGCACGACGCTGCGGGCAGCACTGGAATCGTTCAGGCCCGACGGCACATTTGAAGGTTCGGTCCACTTCGACATTCCCGATCTGGCGGCCTGGCGGTCGATCGCGGAATTGGACGATCTCTCCGGAAACATGCGAGGAGATTTTGACGCGCGTGGAACGATGCGCGAACCGATTTTGAGTGGGCGGATTGACGGCGAGTCACTGCGCGCGCTGAACGCCGAGATCGATTCGATCGCCATCTCGGCGTCGCCGGTGTCGGAGGGTGGAACGAACCTGATGGCCGATCTGTCGGGAGTTCGATACGAGTCGACCGCCTACCCGGATCTCGCGATCGAAACCGTGGTTACCCGCGCAGGCCTTCGGGTTTCGGCG